>NZ_CP113917.1:2100000-2255024 GCF_029395475.1 Bifidobacterium sp. ESL0775
TTAACCAGCCCGGCCAAAAGCAGAGGTAACACCACCAACGGCAAAAGAACGACTCATTACACGCAACTTGCCCGACCGCCAATAGGCTTTGCCGCACCGTCAAGCACGGGTCACCATGTCTGCTCGCCGAAACACCCCAAGGCGACACTTTCCGCAGGCTAACGCAACGGCTGCGTAGAGGTGTTGAGACTTATGTGTTTGTTGCCCCTGACACATATCCTTGGGGATATTGGCGGGACCCTAATGACGGGGTCAGGAAGAGACAAGGAACAGGGAGAAAAAAGATGGTTTGCCCTCACTGTGGAGCGACGATATCCGAAAATGCCAGATTCTGCCCGCATTGCGGCCAGGGCACGGTCCCTGGAGGCGCGCAAACGCAGCAAAGCCCCAATGGGCAGGTAGGAAACGCGGCCACGGGGGCGCCGATGCCGACCACGTCAAGGTCCCCTCTCCCGTTGCCCAACGGACAGACCCCGACACCATCCCCTGCCTCTGGGGCTCCTGCACCCGGCACGGCAATCCCCATGCCGCAGGCCCAGAACCCACAGCCAGCGCCTTTCCAGCAGCCGACCGGCGCGATTCCCCAATTCGGCGCAATACCCAGCACGACCGGCAACGTGCCGACCGGCGCCATACCGACCGGGACGATGCCGACGGGAGCGATGCAAACAGGAACGATGCAAACCGGAGCAGCGCCAACCGGTACGGTTCCTCCAGGGACAACCGCCGCAGGAAACATGCCAGCGGGAGCCGCGCCGAATGGCGGTCAACCCTCGCAAACGCAACGACTGTACAAGGAGATCGTCACGCCAAGCAGCCTCAAGGCGATGGGCTCATCCCTCGGCTTCGGCCTGGGCGCGGCCCTGGTGCTCGCCCTGGCCAACGCGGGCGTGCTCGCGGCCGTGAGCCAAGGCGCGATGTCGTCGATGATGAACAACCTCGGCGACTTCTCGGAGCTTCTTGACGTCAAGTCCAGCAATTTCTTCCATACCGTCATCACGATGCTCGTGGCCGGCGTCGCGGGATCGTTCTCCCTGAAGGCTTCGGCGCTGGGGGTCTCCACCGACGACCTGGGCGCCAAGATCTCGATGTGGCTGCCGATGAGCCTTTCCGGCGTGGCGCTGTTGATCGGGGCGGCGTTCGGCGCCTACTTCATCGCGCATCGCGTCGGCATCCGTTTCAAATTCACCGGCATCGCGAGCGCCGGCGTCGTCGGGCTCGCCACGGGATTGGTGTACATAGCGCTCGGGGCCCTCTTCCCCATGAGCTCCTCGGCCTCCATGGGCATCGCGAAAGGCGAGGCGGCGCTCAACGGCGCCACGGTGCGCACGTTCATCATGGCCTTCGTCATCTCCGCCTTCGGCTCGCTGCTCGGCTATGCCTTGGCGCAATACGCCTCGGACAGCACCAACGTGTTCCGCGCCGCCTGGCGCTGGGGGCACCGCCTGCGCGGGCCGGCACGCACCTTCGTGGAGGCGTTCTCCATCTATGCCATCGCCTACACCATCATCGGCCTGATCGCGCTCGTGGTCGTCTCCATCTACGTCAAAACGCCCGTGGCCATATTGCTGGTCCCCGTCGTCATGCCGTATCTGCAATTCATCCTGCTTGACTTCTCGTCGTTCGGGGGCATCGCCACCAGTGGAAGCGACAACGCGGTCTCGATCACGTTCGGCTCCCTGTTCTCGGCCAAGCCGTGGGTGTTCATCCTCGCGGCCGTCATCTTCATCCTCATCACGTTCTATATCGCGTTGCGGGCCTCGGCGCGCGCCTCGCAAGACAAATTCTACGCCAAATGGGAGCACACGTGGAAGGCGCCGGTGGGCATGTTCGCGCTTTGGCTGCTGGTCACCTTCGTGCTGGCCAACATGGGCATGTCGGCGAGTTCCGACTCCGGATCGTTGGCCATCGTCTCGTGGTTCCCCTTGGTGGCCGCGGCCTGGGCCTTCGTCATCGAGGCCGTCGCCATGACCTTCGGGCCGGCGCTGCTGGTCTCCATGCCCGGTCTCTGGCAATTCGTGCGCGGCGGCTGCGTGGAGGCAACGCCGCAGAGCATCAACGCCTATGTGGACGCTTGCGGCGCGCGGTTCAAGCACCTTGGCGAGGACGAAACCGACGGTACTGCGGCGGCGCCGAATCCCGTTTCGAGCAATATGGCGGCCACCGCAAGCGAGAGCATGGTGTCCGGCACCTCAACGTCAGCGGTGCCCATGCCGGGCCAAACCGCGCCAGGCGCCGTCCAGCCCTTCCCCGAACCCAACCAAGCCGGCGGAAACGCACAGGCCTTTGCAACCGGGCCAATTCCCAACGGACCTGCATACTACCCGTCAGAGAACCTGTCCGCCGCGACTTCCGCAGCCCCCGGCAATGCCGTGAGCCTTGAAGACTTCAGCGTCGCCCCGCCCGTCGCCACCGGCGCGGGCACCGACACGAAAGCCATGGACGCCAAACAAAAACGCATCGTCATCATCTGCGCGGCCATCGTCGGCGCGTGCGTCCTCCTCGGCATCGCCTACAGCGTGCTCAGCTCGACCATTTTCAGCCCCAAAACGGTGGTCAACCAATACACCAGCGCCATCGCCGCCGGCGATTTCGACAGGGCCAACACCATCGCCGACCCGCAAACCAATGGTGCGAAGGCCAAACTGCTGACCAACAAAGCCGCCAAGCACGGCTCGACCATTTCCAACGCGCGCGTCACCTCCACCAAGAGGAACTCCGACGGTTCGACGTCGGTCGGCATCGCCTACACCCTTTCCGGCAAAACCCATAACGAGACGTTGACCGTGGTCTCGAAGAGCCGGAAGATGCTCATTTTCGACAACTGGGCCATCACCACCCCGCTGGTCACCAACCTGCGGATCGCAGCGCCCGACGCCGTCGGATCGCTCAACATCAATGGCATCAGTGTCTCCGGCGAGAACTCCAGCGGCAACGGCGGAGCCAGCAAGAACTCCGGGAAAACCTACGATTTCAAGGCCTACCCCGGCATCTACACCGTCAAAGCGGCGGCTTCCGACTACATGACCAGCAACACGCTGACGTTGCAACCGGATTCGCTGGACAGCAATTCCGACAATTCGGGCGCCGATGCCGTCATCAACGTCAAGCCGACGGACAAGCTCGAGGACGCCGTCAACGAGGCCGTCAAGAGGAAGATCGACGATTGCGCCTCGTCCACGGACGCCGACCCGGACGGCTGCCCCTTCGGGGAATCGTATTACGAATCGAACAGCAGCTATTCGGACTTCTCATGGAGCGTGAACTCCTATCCAAAGGTCGACGACGTCAACATGGAAAACTCGTCGTTCTCCACCGAATCGAACGAGGGGGAAATGAAGCTTTATTACAAGTACCGTTTCTTCGACGACGATGACTGGGAATCGGAGAACACCAACTGCGAGATCAGCGAGATCACCGGCACCTTCACCATCACCAACAACAAGGTGAAGGTGAGCTTCGACGATGACGACTGATGGGCCCGAGACCCGGTACGACGTTCATATCGTAATACATCAACTGAAGTAGGGGCGCAACCTTCCGCAGCCGCGGCGGCCGACCCCTCGCAACCCGCCTCGCGACGATTTGCGAGGGGTTGGCGCTATATTGGAAGTAGTTTCTGATGATCATCCTTGTTCCGAGGCGACCTGAGGCAATGCCGGGCTGGCGCACGGACACGGTGTCAACAAAGGGAAGGCGAGACATGTCGGCGATTCTCGAAGGCAAGCCCAAAAAGCGACTGGCGTTGGTGACGGGCCGGGCGTATCCGGAACAGGCCGAGGCCACGGCGGAGTGCCTGGGCACCGTGCCGCTGAAGACCACGGCCTACGACTTCGCGAACGGCGAGATGTATGTGCGCTATACCGAACCGGTGCGCGGCGCGGACGTCTTCGTCCTGCAATCGCACACCGACCCCATCAACAAGTGGATCATGGAGCAGCTCTTGATGATTGACGCGCTGAAGCGCGCCTCCGCCCGTTCCATCACCGTCGTGGCCCCGTTCCTCGGCTATTCACGCCAGGACAAGAAGGGCCTGGGCCGCGAGCCCATCACCGCCCGGCTGATGTTCGACCTCTTCCAGACGGCCGGCGCCGACCGCATCATGACCGTCGACCTGCACGCTTCGCAGGAGCAGGGCTTCTTCGATGGCCCTGTCGACCACCTGACCGCGATGCCGGTGCTGCTGGACTACGTGCGCAGCTCGATGCCGCTTCAGAACGCGACCATCGTCTCCCCTGACGCCGGTCGCATCAAGGTCTCCGAGCGGTGGGCGGCCAAGCTCGGCGGGCTGCCGCTGGCCTTCATCCACAAGACGCGCGACGTCACACGGCCCAACCACGCCGTGGCCCATGGCATCATCGGCGAGGTGCGCGATCGCGACTGCGTGGTCGTCGACGACATGATCGACACCGCCGGCACCATCTGCGAGGCCGTGCGCACCCTGCGCGAGGCCGGTGCGAAATCCGTGACGCTGGTCGCCACACACGGCCTGTTGTCCGGCCCGGCCATCGAACGGCTCAAAGACTGCGGCGCCCGCGAGATCGTCCTGATGGACACCGTCCCCGTCCCGGCGGAAAAGCGCCTACCGAACATGACCGTGCTCTCCATCGCCCCGCTGCTGGCCGCCGGCATCCGCTCGGTCTTCGAGTCCGGCTCGGTCTCCGGCCTCATGGAAGGCCTTCCCGACGACATGCATCCGCACAGCATCTACGCGTGAGCAAAAAGCCTCATATCCGTATTCAATAAACATATTCAATAAACAACGGGCGGGTGCGACTTCACTTTTCGAAGTCACACCCGCCCGTTTGATAATGGCCGTAACGCCGGCCACGCGATTCCGGTCCAGCCGATGTTCAATGACCGGCGGAACCCGGAATCATTGCGTTTGGAAACGTTCCTGGATCTGCTCGGCCGTGCCGTACGAAGCCTGCGCGCCGACACCGGTGGCGGCATATCCGGAGACGTAGGATCCCAATCGCGCGCAATCCACCAGTTCCAGGCCTACGGAGAGACCAGCGAGCAACGTGCCCATGAAGGCATCGCCGCAGCCGGTGGTGTCCACCGCATCGATGGTCACGGCGTCGACCTGCGTGGCATGGCCCTGATCAAGCACCATGCAGCCATCGGCCCCCAGCGTCACCACGGCCCTTTCGAAGCCGAACCGCTGCATCTGCCGCGCGACCTCAGACCAATCGATGCCCAGCCAATCGTCGTTGTCGGGCTCGTCGATATGCAGCAATTGCGCCATCTCATGCTCGTTGACGAGAAGGATGTCGGCGTGCTTGATGAGCTCGTCGGGCAAATGGTCGACGAACGGCGAATCGTTGAGCAAGACCTGCATACCGGCTTCGTGGCAAATCCTGGCGCACTCGCAGACCGTCTTCATCGGGCTTTCCAGACACAGTCCGAGCACCGGCGCCGAGGTGAGCTCTTTCTGGGATTCATGGACATATTCGACGGACACCTTGGCATTGGAGCCCGCGGAATAGACGATGGTGTTCTCACCATGCTCGTCGACGGTGATCACCGTCGTGCCGCTGGCACCGCTCAGATGCAGGACATGCGACACATCGACGCCGGCGTCCTGAAGATGGCCCAACAGGAATTTCGCGTTGGAATCGTCGCCGACGGCGCCAAACATATTGACATGCGCGCCAAGCCTGGCCGAGGCCGCGGCCTGGTTCGCTGACTTCCCTCCCGGGAGCAATTGCAAGGGACCGCCATTGATGGTCTCCCCGGGCTTGGGCAGCCTGGAGGCGACCACGGTGTAATCCGCGTTCATCGAGCCTATGACCGATATGCGCGCATTACCATCCCTGATGGCGTCAAGCAGCGGCAAGGCACCGCGCTCGGAGACATGGGCTCGTTGTCCATCCCGACTTTCAAGCATGATGGCAACCTTTCTTCAGTCGAATACCTATTGTCTAAAACGGTACACCACAACGGAAAATAACGTTGGAGAACGAGGTCGTCTCACCGGTGCGGATGACGAATTTCGCGTTCTTCACTTGGTCCTTCAAACCGTCGGGGCCATCGTGGGGCACGTAGGTCAGTGGGATGTCGAAACGATCCTTCACCCATTGCTCGGCAACGGTGCCCTTGGCCTCTTCGGCCATGGTCCCCGTCTCGAGGACGAGTTCCGGCTCGATGGCCTCAAGCACCTGCGTGAAGCGGGGGACGCCGAACACCAGGGCCAGATCGATCACCTCGACACCACGTTGCACCGGCAGCCCGGCATCCGAGACCACAAAGAGGTCCTTATGCCTCAAGCCGGCGAGTGCGGCGGAAAGTTGCGCATTCAATATTCCATGCGTCAACATAGTTATACTCCTTTAAGCATTGATTCTTGATCGATGCGTTCATTATAAAATTCGGCCCGTCACTTCGAAGGCAACGGGCCGAATCTCATTGTTTCAGTGCCGTGACCAGAAACCGTCACTCGAACTGGGAGACGTTGTCCTTGTTCACGGTCTTGACCGGGATGGCCTCTTTCTTCTGAACGCTTTGGCCCTTGACGAGCTTGGCGGCGGCGTCCACGGCCTTCTTGCCGAGGAGCTTCGGCTGCTGGGCGATGGTGCCCGCCAGCTTGCCGTCCTTCACGGCCTTGAGGCCGTCGGCGGTGCCATCGAAGCTGAAAACCTTGATGGACTGGCCGGCCTTGGCTCCAAGAGCCTGGACGGCGCCCAGCGCCATCTCGTCGTTCTCGGAGTAGATGCCGGTGACATTAGGATGGGACTGGACCAGGTTGGTGGTGACGTCAAGTCCCTGGGCGCGATCGAAGTTCGCGGTCTGCTCAGCGACGATCTTGATGTTCGGGAACTTCTTGATCTCGTCCTTGAAGCCCTTGCCGCGATCACGGGTGGAAGCAGCACCGGGGGTGCCTTGCAGGATCAGCACGTTGCCCTTCTCGCCAATCGCCTTGGCCAGGCCGTCGGCGGCTTGGGCGCCACCAGCGACGTTATCGGAAGCGATGTGGGAATTGACGTCCTTGCCGGTCACCGCACGGTCGACGGAGATGACGGGGAGCTTGGAGGAAAGCAGCGATGCCACAGCCGGGCCCGCGGCATCGGAGTCGACCGGGTTGATGATGACGGCCTTGGCGCCCTGCGACTGGGCGTTCTGGGCCTGGTTCTGCTGGGTCGAGGAATCGTTCTGGGCGTCGGAGACCTGAAGATCGATATTCATCTTCTTGGCTTCGGCCTGGGCGCCGTCACGCAGATCGACGAAGAACGGGTTGTTGAGCGTGGAGACCAGCAGGGCGACCTTGGTCTTGCCACCCGCGGCTCCTGAACCGCTGCCACCGCATGCGCTGGCTCCGGCCATCAACGTCGTGGCGCATACCACGGCGAGCGCGACGCGGACGCCTTTCTTGATCTTGTCGTTAATCATAATATTTCTTCTTTCTATTGGTTATCTTCTTTGATTTTGGATAATGATCACGAACAGCAATGATCAGTGGGCGTCTTCCTTGCGGCGCAGGGTATCGAAGCTCACGGCGAAGGCGATGACCAGGCCGATGACGACTTTCTGCCAGAAGGAGGACACATTGAGGATGTTGAGGCCGTTGCGGATGACGGCGAGCAGGATGGCGCCGACGAAGGTGCCGGAGACGCGGCCCTTGCCACCGGAGAGCGAGGCTCCACCGATGACCACGGAGGCGATGGCGTCCATCTCATAGCCATCAGCCGCCTGCGGCTGCGCGGAATTGAGTCGGCCGGCGATGACGAGGCCAGCGACGGCGGCGAAGATACCGGAGAGGATGAACACCGTGATCTGGGTCTTGTGCACCGAGATGCCGGAAAGCCTGGAGGCTTCCATGTTGCCGCCGACGGCGTACATCGAACGGCCCATGCTCGTGTAGTTGAGGATGACCGAGGCGATGATGGCCATGATGACCATCATGATGATCGGCACCGGGATACCGAGGATGTCACTGCCGAAGAAGTTGACCATGCCCGACGTCGAGATCGGCCGGCCATCGGAGATCACCAAGGTCAGGCCGCGGGCGACCGACATCATGGCCAAGGTGGCGATGAACGAAGGCAGCTTCAGATAGGCGTTGGCCAGACCCGAAAGGCCGCCGAAAACGGCGCCTGCGATCAGGCCGACGATGATGGTCAACCAGCCGGGCAGGCCCATGGAGGCGCCCGTGTAGGCCACCAGCATGCTGGACAGGGCCGCCACGGCGCCGACGGACAGATCGATGCCCGCGGCGACGATGACGAAGGTCTGCCCGAACGCCAGGATGGCGACGGTCGCGGCCTGGATGCCGACGTTCAGAAGGTTCGACGGCGTCAGGAACGCCGGTGTGGCGATCGCCAGGACAACGCACAGGATGATCAGGCCGATCAGAGCGCCGTTCCTGGCCGCGAAGCGCTTCACCACGTCCCAGGCGTGTGAACCGTTGCCTTTGGTCTTTTCTACAGTTTTGCTATCCGACATCTTACTTCTCCCTTTCATTACTAGCGGTTACCGGCTCTTCCTCATCCATGTGGGAGACGGCCAACGCCATGACCTTTTCCTGCGTCGCTTCGCTTGCGGGCATTTCACCACTGACCTTCCCGTTGCTCATCACGACGATTCGATCGGACATGCCGAGAATCTCCGGCAGATCCGAGGAAGCCATCAACACGGCACCACCTTGCTTGGTGATGGCGTTGATCAGCTCGTAGATCTCCACACGGGCGCCGACGTCGACGCCACGGGTGGGCTCGTCGAGCAAGAGCACCTTGACATTGGCCATGGCCCACTTGCCGAAGACGATCTTCTGCTGGTTGCCGCCAGAGAGGTTGCCCACCGTCTCGTCGATGTTGCTCATACGGATGTTGAGCTGTTCGGCCGTCTTCTTCTCGCGGCCAAGCTGACCCTTGAGGTCGGCGAAACCGAATTTCGAAGTCGGCAGCATGGTCGGCAGGCCGAGGTTGTCGGCGACGGAGGCGCCGAGGATCAGCCCTTGGGCGCGGCGGTCCTCGGGGACCAGGCCGACACCGGCGGCGATCGCGGCCGAGATCGAATTCTTGGGCAGCGGCTTGCCGTCCACCTCAACGGATCCGGAATCGTAATTGTCGGCTCCGAAGATGGCCCTGATGGTCTCGGTGCGCCCCGCGCCGACCAGACCGGAGAAGCCTACGACCTCGCCGGCATGGACCTCGAACGAGACATCATCGATGACACCCTCACGGGTCAGGTTGCTGACTTTCAGCAGGGTCTTGCCGGGCTTGCCGGCGACGCGCGGGAACTGCTCCTCGATATTGCGTCCGACCATCAAGCGAACAAGCTCGGATTCAGGGGTGTCGGCCGGGACCGTGTCGATGTACTTGCCATCGCGCAAGACGGTCACGACATCGCCGACCTTGGTGACCTCGTCCAAATGATGGGAGATGAAGACCATGGCGACGCCCTTGGCCTTCAGATCGCCCATGATGTCGAAGAGCTGGTCGCATTCCTTGCGGGTCAGCGCGGCGGTGGGCTCGTCGAGGATAAGGACCGACGCGTTCTGCATCAGCGCCTTGGCGATTTCCACCATCTGCTGCCTGGCGACGCCGAGCTCCTTCATGGGAGTGGCCACGTCCTCATCCAGGCCGATGAGCTTCAAAGCCGCTTCGGCTTTCGTCCTCATCGCCTTGTGATCGACGAAACCGCCCTTGAGCGGAAGGTCGCCCAGGAAAAGATTCTCCATGATCGACAACTCGGGAACAAGGTTCAGCTCCTGGTGGATCACCGCGATGCCCAGCTTGCGAGCGGCGTCGACATTGGGGATGACGACCTGCTTGCCGTCAATCTCAATGTGGCCCTCATCGGGCTGGTAGATGCCGCTCATCATCTTGATGACCGTGGATTTGCCAGCACCGTTCTCTCCAAGCAGCACATGCACTTTCCCGGGGTCGACCGTGATCGAGACATTGTCGACGACTTTGGAGTTGCCGAATATCTTCGACACACCAACTAACGATAACTGTGTCATGCCTTTCACTACTTTCTCTTCTGTATTCAATTACCCGAAGTTTTGCCTGTTTTAGGGTGTAGTAGGCCTAGGGATTTGGCCTTTGGCCTTGAAAAACAACCAAGCGTGCACGTGCGCACATCGCTGTTCGCGCTACACCTTTTTGATGGCTTGATTAGATCTGAGCTTGCTTATCCTCCTATGGATGTTCAGAAATGCCTGTCAGACGCCGATCATCGTCTACGCTGCGTTCCCCACGGAGCCACGCGGCACATACACGGTTTTGATGTGCTGGGAGCTCACCTTGCGGTGATGCTCGACCATGTCGAGGAACAGCCGAGCCCCCTTATGGCCTATCTCCTGGACCTGCTGGGAAATCACCGAAATCTGCGGCGTGGTGAGACGGAATAGCTCCAGGTCATCGAATGAGACCATGGACATCTCGTCGCCCAGCCTGATCCCCTCGCTGATGATCATCGACATCGCACGTATCGCATCCGGCGAATACCCGAAGATAATCGCCTTGACGCCGGAACTATGCATACGCCGGATCACCGACTCGCAGGAGGATTGCTCGAAACCGGTCGATTCCACAAAACAGTGTTCCTCGCCGAACATCTGCGAAGCCAGCTGGCGGAAAGCCAGTTCGCGTTCGCGCAACGACACCGAATCCAATATCGGCCCCGAGACGTAGCCGACCTTGTCGAACCCGCGACGATGGATGTCCTTCAGGGCATCCCTCATTCCGGGAACTGGATCAGAGTCAACGACAGGGACCTCGGGGAATCCCTCCACAATACGATCGACGAACATCACCGGCAGTTTCCTGTCGATAAGCAGTCTCAACGCGTCGGAGGAATCACCTTGGGGAACGATGATCGCCCCATCGATATGCTGCGAAAGAATGTTGGTGAGGAAAGCGTCTTGCTTGGCAACGTTTTCCGATGAAGTACCGATGAATGTGCAATAGCCGGCCTTGAGCAGAGTGTCCTGAACAGCATAGGCGAGATCCGCGAAGTAGCCGTTCCGGATATCCGGGACAAGCAGGCCGACCGTCCTTGTTTTCGAGGAACGCATCGCCTGGGCCCTGGAATCCGGGATATAGTTCAGATCCGCAACGGCCTGCTCAACCGCTTTCTTGGTCTTTGCGGAAATCCGCCCGGTTCCGTTCAACGCGCGGGAAACGGTCGAAACCGAAATGCCGGCGCGTTTCGCGACATCGCGTATGGTCACGTATGCCATCAACACCTCCTCTCTTTATGAAAATACCATTACCAGCACGCCAACCAAACTTGGCAGACGCCTTTATTTCCAACAGCCGACACGCATTGAACTTCTATGCTTAGTGTGTCAGATTGATTTGCTCCTCACCTTCCACAGAATCGAACTTCTTTGTCTTTTCGCGTAAGCGAATCCACGAAAATCTTTGGTAACTCAACTCGATTGTCTTCGCTGAACAATCTCCTTGTTTACTTGTAGTAACGTTCCCGCTATCAGGGTGACTTTTCTTGCCATCCTTTGCGGTAACGTTACCGCAATGATATATCCACTTTGAATAAAAAATCAAGTCACCAACGGGCGTGTCGCATGAAACGCAGAAATCTTCACAGATCTGGGTGCCGGGAAAACGGGTGGCCAACACCACGTGCTCTATCTTTACCGCGAAAGGTAGGGGTTGCCGGCGATGATGAAGCGGCGCGGGCGATCCTTGGCCTTGGTGATGCCGATGCGTTCGGTGGCTTCGATGCGCTCTGCAGGGCGCAACGCGCCAGTTTTGAGGCTCAGCGGAGGCTTGCGCAGGTCGTGGCCATAGAGGTCCATGGTGATGCCGAGCGACCTGCAGAGCTTGCCCGGGCCGTTGAGACAGTCCTTGACATGGCGGCCATCACGGCGCCGCTCGATGACCTCGGCCGTCCTGGCGTCCATCGGCTCGGCGGCACGGATGAGCGCGCCCGCGCCGAAACCCTCCTCGAACGCGGTGACGTTCATGCACAGGTTCGTGCCGTAGATCAGGTAGATATAGGCATGGCCGGACGGGCCGAACATCGCGCGGGTGCGCTCGCTTTTGCCGTGGAAGGCGTGGCTGGCCGGATCGAGCTGGTCGTAGGCCTCGGTCTCCACGATGCGCACGGTCAGGGTCTCGCCGTCGAGTTCGCGCGTCAAAATGCAGCCAAGCAGGCCTTTAGCCACGGTTTCAGCGTCTTCATCCAAGAAATCAGGAAACATGATTCCATTGAAGCCCGCACACTGGATTTATACAAAAGCGTGTCGAATGCATAAAATGTACCGCAATCAGCGCGAACGATGCGTGAGCGCCGGCAAATCGACACCCAGCAATCGGGCTTCCTCGGCAGTCTTGCCGGTGACAAGCAGGTCTGCGCGACGCAAGCCGGCGACGGTTCTCGCGCCAAGAAGCGCCATCAGCGAGCACACCTGGCTCTTCCAGCTGTTGATTTCGGCAATCAGGCCGTCTTCGCCGGATGCATTCAACACCTGCAGGAAATGGCCGGAAACGCCGACGGCCCGCGCCCCCAAAGCGAGAGCTTTCACCACATCGAGTGGGTTGCGTACGCCGCCAGAAGCAAGCACGGCAACGCCAGTCACGTCGGAATGATCCTGCGTGTTTTCAACGGCGCTCTTATCATTCACAGTCGAACCTGAACCCGCAACGCCACGCCGCTTGGCGTCATTGACACCATTGATATTCAAGCCAGCACCAGCCACGCCAAACCGTGCAGCACCATTGACGTCATCTGCGGAATCTGAAGAAAGTTCATAAGAACCATAGTCATTCGTTGTATTGCACTTATCTGGTAGCAATGCCAGCAGGCACAACGGCGTGGATTGGCCCCAACCCGCCATGTAGGCGTATTCGTGACCGGCACGCCGCGCGTTTTCGATGCGCGCGAAATCCGTGCCGCCCCGGCCGCTGACGTCGACCGTGCGCACGCCCAGTTCCGCCAGTTGGCGCACGGTTCGGGCGCTCATGCCGAAGCCGACCTCCTTGACCATCACCGGCACCGGCGAGGCCTTGACGATCTCGGCGATGCGGCGCGGCCAGGAGTCGAAATCGCGCACGCCTTCCGGCATGACGAGCTCCTGCGCGGCGTTGATATGGATCTGCAGAGCGTTGGCACCAATCATCTCGACGGCGTGCACGGCCTGCTGCGCAGTGACCGTCGCCCCGACGTTGGCGAAGACAAAACCGGACGGATCGTGCTCGCGGATCGTGGTGAAGGTTGGCTCCAGCTTGGGGTCGCGGATGGCCGCGTGCTGCGAGCCGGAGGCCATCGCCAATCCGGTCGCGGCGGCGACGCGCGCGAACGAGGTGTTGATCGCCGCGGTTTTGGCCGAACCACCGGTCATCGCGTTGATATAGAACGGCACATCCCATTTCGCGCCGCAAACCTGCGTGCCCATATCCACGTCGGCAACATCAATACTGCCCAAGCTGTGGTGGATGAACGCGATATCGTCAAATGCATTACGTTGCGCGTCCGCGTGCTCGGCCAGTGCGAGGCGCACATGGTCGTCCTTGCGGTTCGAACTCGGCACAAACTCTTGCGATTGCGGGTCAGCCGCATGGCCTGCTGCGACATTCGAAGCCGACAGATCCAACGTTGCCGGACCATTGACACCTGCGATACCAATACCAGCGAGCTCACCGTGGCCAGCCTGTTCAGAAAAATTTCCTTTGGCGCGCACGCTTCCGGCAATTCCAGCCGGCATATCGCCTGTGGTGCCACCGGCCCAATCCGCGATCTCAATCTGCGGGGCGTGCACCGACAGATCCAACGGCACGATGCCCTTCTCCTGCCAGCCGCGCGTGATGGCAGCCTCGTCAGCGCCTGGCCCGGCAATCGCGATGCCGCAGTCGCCGCCACCCGCACCCGAGCTTTTCGCCGCCGCACCATGGCGTTCGGCCACCTCGACCAAATCGCGCAGGGCCGGGGTCTCGATGACCACGCCGGTAAATGAGGAAAGGCCCTGCAACAGCTTACGGGCCTGCCGCACATGGGCGATGACGGCCTGCTCGTCGCCGCTAACCAACGCACCAGCCAGCGCGTCGACGCAGGCGTCGCTGCCGGCGAGGAAGTCCTGGTACATCCGCTCGTGCTCGGCGGCGCTTTGCTGCTGGACATGGCCGACCAGCGAAGGCGTGGAGGCGGGACTGCCGGTCCAGCCGACCATCAGGCGAAGGCCGCTGCCGGCCTCGAACGCGCGGAGCCGCGCGATGCTCAACCCCGGCCACGGCATGTCGATCAGCTCACTCAACGCCGTGTCCTGCAAGCGGTTGGTGACCCACTGCCGGTCGACCGCGGTGAAACGGATGCATCCTCCGAACAGGCTGGCCGCCAGGTCGCCGCCGGAACCGACCTTCTGGGCCCTGCTGGCCGCGACGAACGCGAGTTTGTATTGCTGCATCGGCTCGAGCTCAAGCCCATAGAACGCGGTGAGCGCCTTCATCATGGCCACCGTCACCGCAGCGGACGAACCCAGGCCGTACTTGCGACCGGAAGCGTCGTCCAGCTCGCTTTCGATGTTGACGTCGTAAATCTTGAGGGCCTTGCCCTGCTGCCCAGCCAATTCCTCGATGGCATGGATCACGGAGAGCACGAACGCCGCTCCCGGCTGCTCCAAGTCCGGAACCGCACGTCCCGCGCGACGCCGCCATGTCACCGAAGCCTCGGGATGGCCCGCGGAATGGATACGCCCGACCGGGTCCACGCCAAAGGGCTGCGGCTGTGAGGAAGAAGTGTCATGCTCGGTGATGCGCGCTGTAAGCAGGCGGTTGACGGCGATCAGGATCGCGGGATGGCCGTGCTCGACCACGGCGTATTCGCCGGCGATGTAGAGTTTGCCAGGCGCCGAGGCTACGCTGCTGTTCGGTTCCTGGGCTCCCCTACCGCTCATGTTCTTCCGTTCCTTCCCTCGCGTTCGCGGCCGTGTGTGCGCTGCGAATCGCCTCGCTGTCTTCCGGGCATCACCAAACGATGCCGCCGAGGCCGCGCGACGCACCTGCGGTGTCATCATTTCTAAATGTACGCACAACCGGCGCGCGGCGGAACGTCCAAGGCACACTCTGCACCAAATACCCCGATAATCTGCGCAGCACTGCCACATTACGCGTTTTTAGTCGAGCGGAAAGCGACGTCTCCCACAAAAGCGTGAATCACGAAACCAGATTGGCGGACATGGGAAAACGCTGCAAATTTCTCGGTATTTGAGGTCATCGTATATCGTAATACAAACTTGTCATACACAATAAACCGCTTTATGGGCATATCGACAAGACAAATCGAACCGCACGATAAGATAAGGAACACGTGCAGATTCACACCAACAAAGGAGCTATTATGCCAGTCATCCATACCCACGTTTCCGTTTCCACCACCCCCGAGCAGCGCGAGGCCCTGAAAGCCGCGTACGGCAAGGCCATCACCGCCGTCCCCGGCAAGACCGAGAGCTGGCTGATGTGCCCGTTCGAGGACAACATGCCGATTTACTTCGGCGGCACTGATGACAAGCCCGCCGCCTACGTCGAGGTCAACGTCATGGGCGCCCCCGGCAGCGTCGACCGCTCCGTTTGGGAATCGATGTCGAAGCAGATCATGACCGCGCTCCACGACCAGCTCGGCGTGCCCGAGGACCGCACCTACATTCGCTATACGGCCACGGGCGACTGGGGCTGGAACGGCGGCAATTTCTGATTCATCTGAATTTCAGATAGCGCACGAAGGCGCGCGGGTGGTCCTTGCCGTTTTTGACATTGCTGAAGCCGAACAGCGCATGGTCGGGCAGGCCCGCGGCCTTCCACGTCTGGGAGCGGGAGAGGTCGAAGCCGATGGCGCTTTTCGCGCTGGCGGCGGTTCTGCCTTGCGCGTCGACCAGAACCCCCAGATCCAAGTATTTCTTAAGCTCCGAGCCGGTGAGCACTTCCTCGGGCTTGTTGACAAGGCCGCGCTTATAGAGGGTCGCCAGCGTTTTTTGATCCGAGACCATGGCGTTGATCTGGCCGGCGGAGACCTGGGTCATGACCTTCGGTGAATCATCGGTGTAGCTGTTTTTGCCGATGGTCAGGTCGCTGCCGAAATCGACCAGACGCGAGTCCTTGATGCCATCGTATTTGACGAACCCGTCCTTCAACTCGCTGATTTGCGCTGAATCGCGGTGCATGTTCACCGCCTCCAGCGTGAACACCGGCGTGGGTGGCTTGGTCAGATAAGTGACCGCCAGCGAAACCACGATGGCGATGGCCACGACGACCAGCACCGTGCCCAAAAGGAAATTCTGGACGAAGAACGACCACTTCTCGTCGGCCGGCAGCTGGCGGAACGTCGTCCATTTGGATTGCCTGACATAGACGTTGTCTTTCGCCAACCCCGAAATGGCGGCACGCTGGTCGTCGTCCAGCGACTTGTCATCCCCGACTTGCCCTAGTGGCGTTTCGCCTTTGGCATCGCTATCGAAACCCTCGTCGTTTCCAGCCATACAGCGCTTCAGACGATTTTCGGCATCGGGGTGGTGAGCGACGTGGTGAGGTTGACCTGCACCACACCGGCGCCAAGATGCGGCTCGACCTTCTTCAGCGTCACCGTGCGCTCGTCGGTGGCGGCGGAATCGTCGTCGGTCATCGTGGCTGGGGACTTCACCGCTACCACCGCAAGGTCGTCGATGCTGGTGCCGACGCCGTTGCACAGTTCGGTCGCCGCGGCCAGCGACTCGGAGAATCCAAGCTTGAAGAGCACACGGTCGGCGGGGACGCCGTAAGCGTTGTCGGCGATCCACTTCACGTCCTCGACCAGGCCCATGCCCTTGTGGCTGGCACGGTTGTCGGCGGCTTCCGGGTCAGCAGAGTCAGCAGGCGCGTTGGCGGAGTTGGCGGAATCATTCGCTGAATCAAGAGCGCCGACAAACGCATCGAGCTGCGGGGCCAAAGCCTCGCCGCCGTCACGGAAGAGGTTGCCGATGATTGGAGCACGGAAGTTGAGTGATTTCGCAGTGTCGCGCAACGAATCGATCTGGTCATCCTCGCCGTCCCAGAGATTGACCAACGGGAAGGTGGGAATGCCAAGGTTTTCGAGACGATGGACATGGAACGGGTAGCGCCAGGCGAGCTTCGGGTCGTCGCGCCAGGTCGAGGCGCGGGTGACCACCACCGCGGCGGCCGGCCACTCTGCCCCGAACTCGCGGCAGGCGATGTCAAGCCATTTCTGGGCACCGGCGTCGGCGCCATACCCGGCCTCAACCACCACGACATCGTGCAGGGCACATGCCATTTCGACGGAAATCAGGCTTGGAATGCCCAGCGAGACGTTGGCGAACGGACCGCAGTGCACGTAGACAGGCGAACCGTTGACGGTTTCGGTCTGCGCCGGCTTCACCGCGTCGCCGAGGATGCCGGTGATGCGCCAAAGGTCGATAAATGAACCGAAAGCGACGGGGTTGCCGTCCTTGGTGCCGGCGACCATTTTCGAGACGCGTTCGGCGATCTCGTCCATGGAATGGGAAAGCACGACGATTTGCATCAGCTCGCAGGTCGGGGTCAAGACCACGCGTTCGGGCACATCGCCCTTGCCGCGGTCGACGGCAATCTGGCGCAGCGAGCGGGATGGCACTTCGGAGACGCGTGGCACAAGGATGGTATCGATAAGACCGTCGTCAATGGCCTTCTCCGCGAAGGAGACCAGCAGGTTCTGCGCGTTTTCGATGGCGGCCATCTCGCCGCACAGACCCCAGTCGATCAGCTCGGGATGGGAAAGCGAGGACTTGCCACCGCCAGAAGCCCCGCCCTTGGAGCCGGCCGCGGTGATGCCCATGCTCGGCTGACGCAGCACGGCGGTCGCGTCGATGCCGCGGGCACGCAACGCGTCGATCAGCGCGATGGTGGTGGTGGTTTTGCCTTCCCCGCGCGAGGCCTTCAATGGTGTATCGGCGGTGACCAGCACGACCTGTCCGTGCTTGCGCGGCTCGTCAGGGTGCGATGCCAGATAATCGAGATACCCAAACGCGTCAATCTTCTTGACGAGCCCATATTGGGTGGTGAATTGATCGATCAGAGCCATGCTATACCTGCCTTCAACGTTTGAGTGTGAATCCGCCAAGGCCGCGCCCGCAACCGCCACGAAACACGAGCGCCAACGAATCTCGCGCGCTTCCGATCACCGGTCTGGAGGCTGGCCCACTCCCCAAAGCCTATCAGCAAACGTCACCGCAAAGCGCCACCCGGTCACAACCAGTTCTTATGACTGCTTATCAGCGGCGTAACAGTTCCCAAATCCTGACATAGAAAACTCCAAATCATGACATAGCAACTTTCAAATCACTGACATAGAAGTTTCCAAGATACTGACTTAGAAGATTCCATAATCATGACTTAGAAATTTTCAAATCACTGATGTAGGAACCTTCACAATCATGACATAACAATTTATGAATCGTAACGGGGACGATTAGGCACAACCACTTCTGCCCCTAACCCTACCGAAACAGGTAGTTGCGGAAGCGTTAGAGGCAGGAGCTAATATTTGTGCCCCTAACCCTACCGAAACTTCAGGTTCCACATGGGTTAGGGGCACAGATGAATCGTCACGAGGGCAGCGACTCAGTTGTCGGAGCGGTTGAAGGCGTTGGCCATCTGCAGGGACGCGTTGTGCAGGACGATGTTGAGCAGGTCGTCGGTCTCGGCCTTGATCTGGTCGGACATCGACTGGTTCGCGGCCTTGAGTATCTCGCGCACCTCCGCGTTGCGGGTGGCGGCGATGATCTGGTCAGGCTCCATGGGCTCGACGTCGCCCTCGGGGTTGCCGGCGTTGAGCTCGGCCTGGGCCATCGACTCGGCGCTGGCCTCCTTGTCGCCGCCCAGCTTGGCGACCTGTTCGTCGGTGGCGGCGATCATGCGGTGCGCCATGCCGCCGGTCTTCTGCTGGTAACGCTCGATGGCGTTGTAGTTCTCGGCGTAGGTAAAGTTGCACAGCGCCGCGATGATGCGGTTGGCCCAGTAGAAGTTCTCGGAAGTCACGCGCATGGTGGTGCCGCCGAAGTACTCCGGGGTCGCCTCGACGTTCGGATAGAACGGCACGAGGGTGTTGAAGACGTTGGAGCCGTAGGTGATCCACTGGAGCGTACGGCTGGACTGCGGGCGGTACGGGCGAATCTGCACCAGCGAGAGGTGGCTCTGGCGGTTGATGCCGATGACGCGGTACATGTGGCGCGTGTGCTCGTCGCCGAGGTGGCCGTACGGGTCGAACTTCGTGCCCTGGAAGTGCGAGCTCAGCACGTATTTGATGTCCTCGATGGTGATCTTGCGCTCCGGCTGGCGGGCCCACGGGATATCGTCGGATTCCGGGGTGTGGTCGGCGTCCGGGCCGTCCCAGACCTCGTCGTAGGGATTGAAGAAACGCTGCATGAACCAGGCGCGCGGGGTGTTGTAAACGTGGTCCGCGTCGGAATGGGAACCGAAGGCGTCGCGCGGATTGAACGGCGTGGTCGCCTCGACGGCGAGGTCGAGGTGGTTAGCCTCGATGAACTCGGCCAGGTCCGGCGAGCACATGTGCTCCTTCTGCTCGCCCAACGCGTCCTCAAGGTCGAACTCGTCGATGCCGAGCTGGTTGGGCATGGTGACGTAGGCCTCGTCAGGCACGCGCTTGGCAATCCAATGGTGGCCGCCGACGGTCTCCATCCACCAAATCTCGTTCACGTCGCTGAAGGCGATGCCGTTCATCTCGTAAGTGCCGTACTTCTCCAGGAACGCACCCAGGCGCTCCACGCCTTCGCGGGCCGTCTTGATATACGGCAGGATGATCGGCAGGAAGTCCTCTTCGCCGACGCCGCCAGCGACCTCCGGCACGTAGCCGGGCTCGCCAACCTTCCCCTTGGCGGGAGCGAATTGGACGAACGGATCGGCACCCAGCACGCGCTCGTTGGTGGTCAGCGTCTCGGTGGCGCTGATGGCGACGTTCGCCTCGTTGACGCCGGCTTCGCCCCAGAAGCCCTCGGACTGGTCGACGTTGGGTACTGCGGTGTATTGCATCGGGTTGTCCGGCAACTCGACCTCGGCGTGGGTCTGCACGCTGCGATAACGCTTGGTCATATCCTCGGGACGGACCACAATGTAGCGCTTCGGGTCAAATTTCCCGTTCATCGAGTCCTCGTTGCGGGCGACGATGGTCGACCCGTCATAGCTCGCGTCCTTGCCGACCAGAATGGTGGTGCATGCCATATTTCTTGTTCCTCTCATTGAATTTCACGCGCGTCCTACGCGACAAAATACCTTTATTTGTATGTTAACGGTTACGCTTATCCAATTCAACGGAATCCGCCGGTTGTCTCATTATCCGTGAACGCATTCCAATCGCAACATGAGACAGCTGAAACCGAGTCCCGTCACCGGCCACATCAAGCACATCTGCAGCCATGAACGGTGAATCATCCTTTGCGATTTTGGGCTTCCGAAATCGTCGTTATTTCGCCGGATTGCCGATGAAGGTGATCTCGGCATCATCAATCGGGCCGTCGTAGGCGAGGATCTTGTGATAGAAGTCGTTCAGCCAGAAGCCCTGACGCATTTCCGGCAGCGGATTGACGGTGGCCCAGGCGTGAAGCACATAGCCATGCGGCTTGTCGGGCGGGGTCGGGCCGTTGTAGTGCATCGTCACCACTGGATTGCTCGAACCCACGAACTTGCTGGCGGCGCTGGTGCGGCCTTGCGCGGCCTCGGGGATCATCGTCGGCAGTTGACGTGAAAAGTCCGGCGGAATCTGCAGGGCGTGCGAATCGTTGAAATCGAACATCAGCGCGTCGATCGGCACGTTGGCCGCCGACCAGTGGATCCATTCGAAGCCACAGACCGGAATCGAATCCGGATCCGTGAGCTGCCAGTGCAGGTAATGCATGTTGGCCTGCACTTCGTCGATGTAGAACGGGAACGAGACGATCGGCGTGCCGTCGACCTTGTATTCCGGCGCCGCGGCACCCGTGAAATCGTCGGGAACGGTCGTGAAATCTGCTGAAATCTTCATGGTTCCAGTATCGCTCAGGCTTGTGACGAAATACGCCGGGACATAAAAAATCCCAACCCTGGTAAGAGGGTTGGGATAAGGGATTGGTCATACAGCTTATCGTTTGTCATACAAGCACTGGCAGGTACCAACTCCAACCCATCAGGACGCGAGCATAACAAACCAACAATCAAGTTTCGCGTACGACGGCTCCGACCTTGCCAAAGGCGAGACAGACAGCGCAAGCCAGGGAATCAGGCCTTGCCGATGATGGCCATGCTGGCGCTGACACCGAGGCGCTCGGCACCGGCGGCGATCATCGCCTCGGCATCCTCACGGGTGTGGATGCCACCCGCGGCCTTGACCTTGATGCGGTCACCGACGGCCGCCTTCATGATCTCCACGTCATGGACGGAGGCGCCACGAGTCGAGAAGCCGGTCGACGTCTTGACAAAATCGGCACCCGCGTCGGCGACCAGCTCGCTGGCCTTGGCGATCTCGTCATCGGTCAGCAAAGCCGTCTCGATGATGACCTTGACGACCTTGCCCGCCTCGTGACAGGTGTCGACGACGGCCTTGATGTCCTCGCTCACCTTGTCGTAATTGCCGCCCTTCATCTCGCCGATGTTCATCACCATGTCGAGCTCGTCGGCACCGTCGGCGATGGCCTGCTTGCTTTCCGCGACCTTGATGGCCGTGGTGTTGGCGCCAAGCGGGAACCCGATGACGCAGGCGGTGAGCACATCCGAGCCCTTCAGCTCCTCGTGTACACGCGGAACCCAATAAGGATTGACCATCACGGAATAGAAATGGTTGTCGCGGGCCTCGCCCACGACTTTGTCGATCTGCGCGGCCGTGGCCTCCGGCTTGAGCAACGTGTGATCCAGATAGCGATTTAATTCCATGGAATACTCCATTTTATCCAATTTAGAGATAGTAAGAAAAATCCCAACCCTCGGCAGGGAGGGCTGGGACGGGGTTGTGTGCCTGCCGCTATCGAGAATCATCGAAACCAATGAAATCAATAGGCAGGCAACGCAACGCAAGTGAAACACCGATAACCCAACCGGCCGGTGAAACCACCGACCGGATCAGATTGTTGGATATTCGATTCAGGCCTTCGCGGCGTCAGCCTTGGCAGCCTTGGCAGCGGCCTTGGCGGCAGCCTTCTCGGCGTCTTCCTGCTTCTTGACCTCAGCGATGAACTCAGCATGCTTGGCACCAGGCAGCCAACCGGTGTTGACGACCTTGACCTGCCAGACGCAGGCAATCGCGAACAGGACGACGGCAAAGATGATCAGCGCGATGCCACCGGCGACAGGGCCGAAGCCGGCAAGCTTGCCGGCGATCGTGCCATACCAGCAGAAGTCCGCATCGCCGAAGGTGGAGTTCTTGAGACCGAAAGTGCCCATGACAGTCATCAGCAAGGCAGGCAGGAAAGTAATCAGCAGGCCGTTGACGAAACCACCGAGGATGGCGCCGATACGACCACCGGTCGCGTTGCCGAACACACCGGCACCGCCACCATCGAAGAAGTGGGGAACCATGCCGGGCAGGATGAGGGCGACGCCCCAAGCGGGTCCAAGCCAGAAACCGATAAGCACCAGGGCGACGAGACCACCAGCGAAGGAGGAGAGGAAGCCGATGAGGGAGGCGTTCGGGCCATAGGGGAAGACGATCGGGATGTCGAGCGCGGGCTTGGCGCCGGGGACGACCCTCTTGGCGATGCCCTGGAAGGCGGGGACGAGCTCGCCGAGGATGATACGAACGCCGTAGAGGATGATGCTCACGCCGATGCCGAACTGCAGGGCCTGCGCGAACGCGGCCATGAAGAAGGCGCCGTAATCGGCCGGGTTGCTCGGGAAGATCTTCTTGACGACGTTCCAGGGGCTGACGATAGCCGCCCAGATGGCGAAGATCAGGTAGAGGACGACCATAAGCAGCGTGGTGGAGACCATGGAGTCACGAAGGAAGCTCAGGCCCTTCGGGAAGTTGATGTCCTCAGTGGACTTGGACTTCTTGCCGACAGCAGCGCCGATGGCGCCGGAAACGGCATAGCCGAGGGAGTTGAAGTGGCCGACGGAGAGCTGGTCGCCACCGGTGACGCGGTTGGTGAACGGCTGGGTGAAGGAAGGCATGACCACCATGATCACGCCCATCAGCACGGCGCCGACAATCACGACGAGGGTCTGATTGCTCTTGCCGAAGCCGAAGGAGAGCACCAAGGCCAGCAGCGTGGACATGAAGACCATGTGGTGGCCGGTCAGGAAGACATACTTCAGCGGGGTGAAGCGCGCGAGCAGCAGCATGATGATGAAGCTCAGCACGATGATGTAGGCCGAAGCCGCACCGAACTGGCTGGAAGCCTGGGCGGTGATGACCTCGTTGGTCGGCACGACGCCGTGGGCGCCGGTGGCCGTGAAGACCAGCTGGCCGAACGGAGCCAACGCACTGGTCACGACCGTGGCGCCTGCGCCGAGGATGAGGTAGCCCATGGCCGCCTTCAAGCCGCCCGCGATGACCTGGCCCGCGCTACGTTTCAGCGCGATGAGGCCAATCGCCGCCACGATACCGATCAGGTACGCGGGGACGTTGAGAATCTGCTGACTGATAAAGTTCAGCACATCGATAAGAACGTTCATTGTTCTTAGTCCTCTTTCTTATCTATTCTTTTTATCTCTGTTGTTGGGTCGCCATCGAACGTATTACAATCTACGCACGATGAACACGCCAGCGGCCACGCCTTCGGATTCCTTGTGGTTTCCAAGCCGTGGCCCTGCCGGCAAATTTTTTATTCAGTCCGCGTACTTCTCGAGGATGCCCTTAATCTCATCGGTATCCATGAAGTTCTGGACGGTCTCGACGGGCGTGGTGGTGCCTTCGAGCTCGGGGGCGAGCTGCGGGGAGGTGAGCACCAGGTCGTTCATGTTGGCCGTGCCCTTGGCGCTGCCCGCATCCGAAGTGGTGACGGTGACATCCATGCCCAAGTCGGCCGCGACGTTCTCGACATTGACCTTGAGCAACACGGAGGTTCCGATTCCGTTGCCGCAAACGCAAAGAATATCCATGATATTCTCCTTTCAGTTTCTGTTGACATATCTGCGCACCGACGGGTGCCGAGCGCGATACAAATAACGGTTACGGAACAAGCGGATTCTTGCCTCTCCCGTATGCCGAAGTCTGGATCATTGGTTGAGGATGTCCCGGATGGCCTCAGGCGTCTTGGCGTCCGCCAGGGCCTTGACCTTCTCGGGCTTGGAAAGCGCGCCCGCGATGGCGGACATCACCTTGATGTGCTCGCTCTCGTCGTGTCCGGCAAGGCCGATCACCAGGGTCACCGGGTCATTGGCCTTGTTGCCGAACTCGACCGGCGTGGAAAGCCTCACCCAGCTCAGGCCGGTGTGGAGCACCGCGTCGGACGGGCGGGAATGGGCCAGCGCCATGCCGGGGGCGATGACGATGTAAGGACCCATCTTCTCCACGGTGGCAATCATCTCGTCGGTGTAGGCATCGGTGGTGAAACCTGAAGCCACCAGGCCCTTGCCGGCCAGGCGAATGGCGTCCTTCCAGTCCTTGGCAGGCACGTCCAGCAGGAACGAGGAATCGGGCAGGAAGCCGTCGATATCGCTTTTTGCATCGTTGTTGGCCACGATCTTTCCTTTCTTGTGCGGGACATCCGTGATATCCCGAATGTTTTTCAGTTGCGCTGTTTACTTATGTTTTGTACAGATCATTCCGCCATGATCGAGTGGTAGAAGGCGCCGTGAAGGGCCTGATCGGCCTTTTCCTGCGCTTCCTCCCACGTGGTGTCGGCGAGCTGGGCGCGAACGTTGTCCAACGCGACCGGGGTCATCGACAGGGAATTGACGCCGATGGCGGCAAGCACCACAGCGAGTTCCGGATCGGCGGCGGCCTCGCCGCACACACCCACCGGCATGCCGTTGGCGTTGCCCGCGTCCGCGATCATCTTGATGGCGCGCAGCACCGCCGGGTGCCATGCGGTCTGATAGTTGGAAACGGAGCCCAACGTGCGGTCGGCGGCCAGCGTGTATTGCGTCAGGTCGTTGGTGCCAATGGAGACAAAATCGGCTACCTTGGAGACTTCCTCGGCCATGAAGGCGATCGAAGGGATCTCAGCCATAATGCCGACTTTCTTCAAACCCTTGGACTTGCCAAGCTTCACGAAGTAATCAGCTTCCTGCTCGTCGGTGACCATGGGGACCATCACCCACAAATCGGCGTTGGTCTGGGCGTCGGCGGCGGCCAAGGCGTCGAGCTGGTCGTTCAGGACCTGCTGGTGGACGCGCAGGGTGCGCAGGCCGCGAAGGCCAAGCGCCGGATTGGGCTCGTCCTCAGGAGTGAGGAACGGCAGCGGCTTGTCGGCGCCAGCGTCGAGCAGACGGATGACGACCTTCTTGCCCAGGAAGCGGCTGAGCAGCTCGGCGTACGCCTTGGTCTGCTCCTCGACGCTCGGAGCCTGCTCGTTGCCAAGGAAGAGGAACTCCGTGCGGAACAGGCCCACACCTTCCGCGCCGTACTCGAGCGCCGGATCAGCGTCTTCGGGCTTGCCGACATTGGCCAGCAGCGGGATCGGATGGCCGTCCTTGAAGGAACCGGCCTTGCCACGCAGTTGCTTGGCCTGGGCCACACGGGCCTTGACGGCCTCGGCCTGGTCGATCTGCTCTTGCGTTGGATCGGAGATGACCTCGCCATGACGGGCATCAACCACCACCGTGGTGCCGTTCTGCAAATCATCGGCCCCAGCTGCGGAGACAACGGCCACGATGCCACGGGCACGCGCCAGAATCGCGGTGTGGCTGGTCGGGCCGCCTTGGCTGGTGACGATGGCCAGGACCTTGGTCAAGTCCAGAGCGGCGGTGTCGGCAGGCGAAAGATCCTGCGCAACCAAGACAAATGGCTTGTCGCTTTGCGGGATGCCGGGGGCCGGAACGCCCATCAGATCGGCGATGACGCGCTGACCGACATCGTGCAGGTCGGCGGCGCGCTCGGCCATGTATCCACCGATATTGGTCAGCGTCTGCTCGAAACCGGCGAAGCCCTCGAATACCGCGCGTTCGGCGCTCTGCCCGTCATTGATGTGCTGCTTGATGGAATCCGACAATGCAGGGTCGGCGGCCATCTGGGCCAAAGCCTCAAGAATCGGGGCGGCTTGCTGGGCGCCCTTGTCGCCTTTGGCGGCCTGCGCCGAACGACGCTTCAGATCGTCGTTGACTTTGCCCAGCGAAACGTCGACACGCGCGATTTCGGATTCCGCGCTTTTCGAGGCGCTACGCGGCTCCTTCGAGGGCTCCGGCAGGGGCGCCGAAAAACGAAGGACCGGACCCACCGCCGCGCCGCGACCAATACCTGCACCGACAATATGCATATTCACTCCTTGACTTCTTGGCTTCGACAGCCCATTGAGTCGTCCACGACAACATAGGCCGCCGCCATCAACTTTGAGTAAAGCTTTCAGCTCGACTCATTATACACACTAAAATCCGCTTTGCAAAAACGGTAATCGTTTTCTCAATTTCACCCCAAAGGGATTCCCCGATGCTATACTTTTGTCTGTTCAATACCCATAACGGGCCTGTCCACAACATCAAAGGAGTGTCTTATGGCAACGGCAACACGCACCACAACCATCACAGATCCGGTCGGCATCCACGCACGTCCGGCCTCGCAGTTCGTGCAGGCGGTCACCGCCTCGGGCTGCACCGCCACCATCGCCAAGGGGAGCGGGGCTCCGGTGAACGCCGGAAGCATCCTTTCGGTCATGGGCCTGGGCATCCAGAAGGGCGACGAGGTCGCCGTCGTCGTCGAGGGCGACAACGCCGAAAAAGTGGCGGACGACCTCATCGAAACGCTTACCAAGGCCGAGTAGCGTATTGTAGTCCGGCTCCGTTAGCAGGAGCCGGACTACAATGGAAGCGTTGTTCGTAAGTTTTATTGGCCATTATGAGTCACTCGGTCCAATAAAACTGACCCACCACCAAGCTGGAGCACTCACATGAAACCACGGGCCCGTAAGCGTCACCCGGATAGCCCGAACAATTCCATCACCGAGGTGGCGGCACTCGCCAAGGTGTCCACCGCCACCGTCTCACGCGTGCTTTCGGGACGTCGCAAAAAAGACGACGACATCGCACGGCGTGTGCGTGACGCTGCTGAAAAACTTCATTATTCCGCCAATCCCGCAGCCAGCAGCCTGAGAAGCGACATCACCAACACCTTGGGTGTGGTGGTCCCCAGCCCCATCGACACCTTCAGCTCGCAACTGCTTTCCAAACTCGAGCCACGGGCGCGCGAAGACGGTAAATACATCCTGGCCAGCATGGGTGAGACGGCCGACGAGCAGAGCGAGTGTATCGATTCGCTGATCGCGCGTGGCGTGGACGGGCTTGTAGTCATCCCTGTCCCCGGGGCTGATCTTTCCGAAATCATCGCGCGCTCGGCCTCCGAGAAGACGCCCATCGTGCAGATTTCCGGGCGCAGCACCTCCTCCAAAGTCAATTGGGTCGGCATCGACGGGGTCGCCAGCATGCGCGAGGCGGTCACCCACATCACCGACCACAATGGCACGTCGATCATGTTCATGAGCCCGAACATGGATACCGACACGGCGCCGGACGCTTTCGTCGCCTTCCAGAACTCCGACCAGATCACCGGTTACCTGCACGAACCCGAATGGACCACTTTCGGCGACTGCACCATCCAACGCGGCTACGACGACACGCTCAAGGCCTTCGCCGACCCGGAGGACCATCCAAACGCCATCATCTGCTCTTCCGACGATATCGCCATCGGGGCGATGATGGCGCTGCAACGGCTCGGCATCCCGGTTCCCGGCGAGGTCAAGGTCATCGGCTTTGGCGATTCCCAACTGGCCGCCGCCTACCATCCCTCCATCACCTCGCTGAGGCCACCGTACGAATCAATGGCGGAGGAGGCGCTGCTGCTCATCGAGCTCAAGCGCGGAGGACGTCACCACCTGCCTTCGCACACCGCGTTCCCGCCGCAGGTGATCCGCAGGGAATCGACATCGGCGCCGCGCATCGGCACCAGCGACATGGCCGACCCGCGCTGACGGCAAGGCCTCACGCCGGAAGCACGCATCAGGGTTTCCCGTACTTCCGTGTTCCTTTGATATGGCTCTTTTCACTCCCTGAATTTCAGCTTCATAGCCGAATATCTGTAATACATATACTTTGTTGCAAATTACGGCAACAACGCGCAGAACAGAGCCTCGAAGAGGATGGTCTGGTTGCTGTTGCCGTTGAGCCGGCGGCGGGCGACGGAGACGGCATCAAGGCGGTCGACCACACCCTGACGGGTGAGGCTCTCGGCGAGATTGGTGATCGACGAACGGTTCTCGAGGTTGATCAGACCTACCGATTGTTCGGCGTTGTTCTGCAAAACCGCCACATCACGGTAGATGCTGGCGATGGTGTTCAGGTCGCGGTCGAGCACATCGCGGCTCCGACGAGTCGCCCGGCGCTTGATCTCGGTCTTCTTGCCGATCTGGTTGAACGCGCTACGCAGCTTGGGCGGTATGCGGTCCTTTTCGCCTAAGCCGTTGACATGCCGGAATTCCGCTTCCTGCTTGGCGGCCTGATCCTCGACGTCGGATTGCGCCTGGGCCTTGGCGTTGTCAATGAGCCGGCCCGCAAGCAGCACGGCATCCGAGGCGCGACGAAGGTTCAACACCCCAGACACCAGCTCCGCCCGGTCGCTCATCACCCGTTCGTTGGTGGCATAGAGACGGGCCACACCGATATGCCCTTCGGCCAGACGAGCCGCACGAGCCGCGGTTTTGGGCTCGATATGGTCGTGCGTTTCCAGGAATTTCGCCACGGCTTGCGTGGATGGCACCGCGAGGTTGACGATGCGCGTGCGGGAGCGGATGGTCGGCAGCACGTCCTCGGGGCTTGGCGCGCACAACAGCCAAATCGTGTGGGGGCTTGGCTCCTCGATCTCCTTCAACAGCACATTGGTGGTGCGCTCGAGCATGCGGTCGACGTCTTCGATGACGATGATCCGCCAAGGGGCGATGCTCGGCGTCTGCTCGGAGGTCTCGATAAGATCGCGCACCTCGTCAATGCCGATGGTAATCTTGTCGGTCGCCAAAACGCTGACATCGGGATGTGTTCCGGCCAAAACCTGCTCACTCGAGCGTTCCGGCTCATCGGACAAGCCATGGGTCGGGCTTTCCAAAGCCGCGGCGAACGCCCGCGCCACATTGGAGCGGCCGGATCCGGGAGGACCACAAATCAGCCAGGATTGCGCGATGGCCTTGGGATCGCCGGACGCGACGGCGCGCAGCCGCGCCACGACCTGGTCCTGGCCGACGATCGAGTCCCATACGCTCATTGTTCCTCCACTTGTTTCGTATTCCCACACTATTGCCAACCACCGATGACGGATAAATCCACGCTTCATCGGCAATTCATCCCGGTTTCAACCACAGCCGTGGCATTTCCCGGAAATTCTCACTCACAACAGAAAGTATTACAACTAAACTTTCTCGTTATTCACCACTTCAAAATCCATCAACCGCCCTATCAGCCATGGGACGCAAACCTACAACCCACACGACCAATCCTCCAGCAGGCCATCGGCATCGGCACGAATCTGATCCCAGACCTCGTCAATCGGCTTCGAGGCGTCGATGACCTTGAACCGCGAGCGCTCCTGCGCCGCCAAATCGAGGAACGCCTGACGCGTACGCTCCTGGAAGCCGTCGCCGGCCGACTCCATGCGGTCCTCGCTGTGGTCAAGCCGGTTGTGCGAAGCCGCCGGATCCATATCAAGCAGGTACGTGCGTTCCGGCAGCAAATTGTTCGTCGCCCACAGGCTCAAGTTCCACACTTCCTCTTGCGTCAGCTCGCGCCCTCCGGCTTGGTAGGCCAGCGACGAATCAATATAGCGGTCGGAAATGACCACAGCCCCACGCGCAAGCGCCGGCCGGATGACCTCGGCGACATGCTGGGCACGATCGGCGGCGAACAGCAGCGCTTCAGTGCGCGGCGCGATCTCGCCTCCATGCAACAGCAACCGCCGCAACGCCACGCCCAACTTCGTGCCGCCCGGCTCGCGGGTGACCACAACCTCGCGCCCCAGCTCTTCGACATAACGCTGCAAGCGCTCGACCTGTGTGGTCTTCCCCACCCCGTCGACGCCCTCAAACGAAATAAACACACCGCTCATGATTCTCAATTCCACTTATGAATAGCTTCCAAATCCACTTCAATTATCCGACACGCCAGTACTTTAAACGTGGACACCGCGGATGAAAGACCGACAATGGTTCATGCCTATTTATCGAAATGGTAATCATCGCCGAATTGGCGTGACCACCGATAAACAATTTTTTCGTATCTGCCTTCGACCGCATCCTGTATCTTGAGAATCTCATACTCGGAAAGCTCACCCCGATTGTGCGCCAGCCAAGCATGGCCATCTTTGGTCAAAATGAATTTACCAAGGTCACGTTTTCGTCCCTTACCGACATGCACATGGACACCATGATGCATATCTTGAGAGCTGAAAAACACCGAATAACCCATCACGCGAAACAGTTCAGTCATGCGCATACTTCCGATCTATTGACCGGGCACGCTCAATCATCTTGTAGTTCTGCCGAAAATACCGATGAACAAAATCCAGGCTATCTTTCGGGAAAGTCGACGATAAGATATTCCCGTCGTCATCAAGCACCGCTTTCCTGCCATACCCGATTTCCGTAATGGTCACCGTGTCGTCGTCATATCCCAGCCGAATACCATCTTCCTCAAGGAAATTATCGCACTCCATGTTGCACCTCCTTTCCTCCTGCAATACCGCCAATTGTAGCGGAAATGCGGGAGGACGCGAAGTACCCCGGGCTCCACGGGACCGAACTGGAACCCTTATCTTTGCATGACTGCGTTTGCTGCTGTTTGCCTTCGATTGAGCCACCGTATCCCGTTCCTTTCACTTGCATGGAATCTCCGTTGATTCCATCGAAGCACAAAACGCAAAATTCCCGAGGCAAAACAGGCCACTGTGGTCGAACGCTAGGGGTTATCCACATTTGAGGCGTGTCACAGGTTATGCCTGCCAGTTGTCCACAATCATCGGCAACGGCTACTCATTATCCACATTGCGTTTTCTGCTTGGCTTCAATCGTTGGCAAGTCATGAATTTCCCGTACCACACTACTCAGGAAATCACGTAATCACTTATAGGCACGAACCACGAGATTCTGTTCCGATGCCCAAAAAACGAAAACGGTGCGAAGGGCATCAGATAAAACACCATGCAATGACTTATCCCACCTCTTTAATGACAGAGATGGGATAAGAGCAACGGTAACATGTAATACAGATTCGTGTTTTACTTCTTGACCGCAGCCCTACGGGTTGTGGTCTTTTTGGCAGTGGACTTGCGAGTTGTCGACTTGCGAGTTGTCGACTTGCGGGTCGTCGTCTTGCGACGGCCGCGGCGCTTGGACGGGCCGGCGGCGCGCTTTTCGGCGAGCAGCTGGAAGGCGGTGGCCGGGTCGATGGACTCCGGAGTGTACTGCTTCGGGAGCGTGCGGTTGGTCTCGCCGTCGGTGATGTAGGCACCGTAGAAACCGTCCTTGATGGTCACGTTCTTGCCGTTCTCCGGATCGGCTCCGAGGTCGCGCAGCGGCGGCTTGGCCGCTCCCCTGCCACGCCCGCGGCCGTACTTCGGCTGAGCGAACAGCGCCTTGGCCTTGTCCAGGTCGACCGTGAAAATCTCGTCCTCGCTGCCAAGCGAACGCGTCTCGGACTTGCCGTCCGCGCCTTTCTTGGTGAGGTAGGGACCGTAACGTCCGTTGCTCGCGGTGACGACGGCCTCGTTGGTCTCGCCGGTTTTGGCGTCGGTCTCGTCGTATTTGCCGACCTCGCGCGGCAGGCTCAGCAACTTCAACGCCTCTTCGAGCGTAACTGTGTCAGGACTCATCGTCTTGAACAGCGAGGCCATCTTGGGCTTGGGCGCCGTTGATTTGGCGGTTTTCTTGGCACGGGTCTTGGTGGTTTTGGTCGACTTCGCAGAAGTCTTGCCATCGGCAGCACCAGCGGCCTCGGCAGCCTTCGCCGCTTCCGCCTTCGCCTCGCGTTCGGCCTTCATTTCGGCCTCGGCTTCGGGCGAGATCAGCGCCACATACGGCCCGAACCGTCCACTACGGACTTCCACGGTGCCTCCGGTCACGGGATCCTTGCCCAAGACGCGCGGACCGCCCGCGTTGTTCTTGATGAGCTCGTGGCCGGCTTCGATGGTCAGTTCGTCGGGAGCCATCGTCTCGGGAATCGAGGCGCGCTTGGGGTTGCCCTCGGTGTCCAAGTTCTTCGTGTCCTCAAGATAGGGGCCATAGCGGCCGACGCGCACCTGCAGGCCGTCGCCGATTTCGATGGTGTTGATGGCGCGGGCGTCGATGTCGCCGAGCTGCGCAACCTGCTGCTGCAGGCCTTCATGCGCCTCGTCCTGCGATTTCGCCGCGTCCTTGCCGTCGCCAAAGTAAAAGCGGGTGAGCCATTCCTTGCTGGTTTCCTCGCCTTGGGCGATCTTATCGAGTCCGTTTTCCATGTCGGCGGTGAACTGGTAGTCCACATATTTTGGGAAGTTGGTTTCCAAGAGCTTGGTCACCGCGAAAGCCAGCCAGGACGGGATCAGCGCACGGCCTCGCTCATAGACGTAACCACGGTCGATGATTGTGGAGATGATGCTGGCATAAGTCGATGGACGACCGATTTCCTTGGCCTCGAGCGTCTTGACCAGCGACGCCTCCGTATAGCGGGCAGGGGGTTGGGTCTCGTGACCATCGGCGGTGACCGCTGTGGCGTCGAGCACCTCGCCGGTTTTCATCGGCGGCAACGCCTCGTTGTCTTCGGACCTGTCAGTTTTGCTGGAAGCCTTGGCATCCTTGGCCTTGGAAGTAGACGATGCCGAAGCCGAAGGACGACGCGGCCAACCGGAGGCTTTGAGGAATCCGGGAAACTCGATGACGGTGCCGGAAGCCTGGAAGATGGCCTCACCACGCTCGCCGGCAGGCGCCGAAAGCCGGACGGTGGCCGTAGACCCGGTGGCATCGGCCATCTGCGAGGCAAGCGTGCGCTGCCAGATCAAGGTGTAGAGCTTCAGTTGATCCGGTGGCACTTTCGTCGCCAGCTCAGCGGGGTCATGAAACTTCGCGCCGGCAGGGCGGATGCATTCATGCGCTTCCTGTGCGCCGGCGGTTTTGGTGGCGTACTGCTTGGGCTTGTCGGAAAGATATTCCTTGCCGAAGTTCTTCGTGACCGACTCACGGGCGGCTTCAATGGCCTCGTGCGAAAGCGTCACGGAATCGGTACGCATATAAGTGATGAAGCCGTTTTCGTAAAGTCCCTGCGCGGCGCGCATGGTCTGGCGCGAGCTCATCGAAAGCCGGTTGCCGGCGGCCTGCTGCATGGTCGAGGTGGTGAACGGCGGCACCGGACGGCGGTGGTATGGCTTGGATTCCATCGACACCACGGTGAACGGCGCATGCTCAAGTGCTTGCGCAACGGCCTTGGTCTGCGCTTCATCAAGTTGGCAGACGTTGTCTTTTTGCGCGGCGGCAGTCAAGGCACCGGTGGAGGTGAAATCGCGCGAATTGGCCAAACGCGAACCACCCAGCGACACCATTCGGGACTCGAAATCAACGTTCTCACCCTGCGCGTCAGGCGCGGAGAGCTCGGCGATGACATCCCAATACGGCGAGCGCACGAACGCCATGCGTTCCCGTTCGCGCTCGACGATCAGACGCGTGGCGACGGACTGCACACGTCCGGCGGAAAGCCCCGGGCCGACCTTGCGCCAGAGCACTGGCGAAAGCTCATAGCCGTACAGCCTGTCGAGCACGCGCCGCGTCTCCTGCGCGTCGACCATATTGGCGTCCACGTCACGGGTCTTGCCAACGGCGTCTTTGATGGCGGCCGGGGTGATCTCATGGAAGACCATGCGGTGAACCGGGACCTTGGGCTTAAGCGTCTGCACCAGGTGCCACGCGATGGCCTCGCCCTCGCGATCCTCATCAGTCGCGAGGTAAAGTTCACTGGCGTCTTTCAGCGCGCTTTTGAGTTCGGCAACGGTTTTCTTCTTTTCCGGCCCGACGATGTAATACGGCTCGAAGCCGTCATCGACATCCACACCGAACCGCCCGAATTTCGCCTTCTTGGAGGCAGGCACCTGACTTGGTTGCGCCAGATCGCGGATATGGCCGACCGAAGCCATGACCGTGTAGTCCTTGCCAAGATAGCCGCCAATCTTCTTGGCCTTGGTCGGGGACTCCACGATGACGAGTTTCTTACCAGCCGCCATAACCGCTCCTTCACGTCTTGAGGTTACGTTCGCCATATTACCCACTTACCCACAGCATACAGCGAAACATCAGTGTAGCGCGTGGCGCAACATAATAATAAGGACTACCATACCGCGCCGAACATTCGCGCCACCGTGCTTATCTACGGCATGGACCCATACGATACACGATGGCCGGAAAGCGAATGCGGAATCAAAGCCGAGGGCAGCGCCAATACCGCTGCCGCACTGACGTCCATCGCGGCCAGACGAAATTGATATCCTCTCTGGCGATCCACCACGAACGCCGTTACAATGACAATCGCAAACGCCCCATAAACTACGGAAAACCTAAGAATCAGCACAGTGACGAAACAAGAGACAAGCGACAACAAAGAGACCGAACAAGCGGCAGACGACATGCACGCGCACGACGGGATGACGGCTTACGACCAAAACGACCAGGCAACAAACAGCGAACAAACGTATGACAAAGCCGAACGCAAGCGCGTCAACCGGCAGATTCTGGCGCTGGCAATCCCCACATTCGGCCAACTCATCGCCGACCCGCTTTTCGTCCTGATCGACACGGCCATCGTCGGCCATATCGGCGACACCGCGCTGGCCGGGCTTTCCATCGGCTCCACGGTTTTGCTCACTGTCGCGGGGCTGTGCAATTTCCTCGCCTACGGCACCACCTCGCGCGTCGGACAGCTCATGGGCGCCGGCCGCAAACGCGAAGGGCTGGAGACCGGAGTCGACGGACTTTGGCTGGCGCTGATCATCGGCATTGTTATTTCGGCGGCGTTCTTCGTTGGTGCCCGACCGTTGTGCTCGCTGATGGGGGCGCGTGGCGACGTGCTCGACAACGCGACTATTTATTTGCAGGCCGTCATTTTCGGGCTTCCGGGAATGCTGCTCGTTTACGCGGCCAACGGCATCTTCCGCGGGCTCAAGAAAGTCCGCATCACGCTTGTCGCCGCCGTTCTGGGCGCGGCGCTCAATACCGCACTTGACTTCCTGTTCGTCTTCGGGCTCGGCATGGGCATCATGGGTTCCGGGCTCGCGACGCTGATCGCGCAGTGGTTTATGGGCATTTATCTGGTCATCCCTTCATTGAAGTGGTCGCGCGACGCCGGCGCTTCGCTCGCACCGCGGATCTCGGGCATCACCGCCACCGCGGCCGACGGCCTGCCACTGTTCATCCGCACACTCGCCCTGCGCATCTGCCTGGTGGCGACCGTCGTGCTTGCCACGCACATGGGCACGCAGGTGCTCGCCGCCTACCAAGCCGTCAACTCCAGCTGGAACTTCGTGTTGAACATCCTTGACGCCATCGGCATCTCCGGCCAGGCGCTGGTAGCTACGGAGATCGGCGCGAAACGTTACGGGCGAGCCCGCGAGATGACGCGAATCTCGGCGCGTGCGGGACTTTACGGAGGCACCGGGGTCGGGATTGCGCTGGTTCTGCTGGGTTTCCTCGCCGCTCCCCTCTTCAGCCCGAACGCGGCCATCCAACACCTCATTATTATCGGCATGATCGTCGTCGCGGTCTTCCTACCGCTCTCCGGCTGGATGTGGGCGCTCGATGGCATCCTCATCGGTGCCGGCGACTACAAATACCTCGCCGTCACCTGCTCGATCGTCACCCTCATTTACCTCCCGCTAGTCCTCGCGCTCAACTTCATCGACAACGCCTACAACCCCAACTCCACCGTCCGTATGATCTTGCTCTGGGCCGTCTTCAACACCGTTTTCATCGGCGGCCGCAGCGTCTTCAACGGCCTGCGAGCCCGCGGCGACAAGTGGCTGAAGAAGTGAGGCTCCCTGGAAACCGCACACCCAAATAGGCCCATTTAAAATAGGAACCGTTATTTTCCACCATTCCATTTTTAAATGCCCCACTTCGGGTGTGTGCCTAAATACAAAACCAATACTTTCTGAACTTTTAATTCCTTCATTATTCGATAAAGTGAACAATCATAAATTGTTCGGAATACCGAACAATTATCAAATGTTTCAATTCCCGAGCATTTCGACGATGTACTGAATTCAGAACTTTCAATAAATGTAGCCATATAGTTACTTTTTCAAAATGTAATCAGTCTGCTACATTCTGCAATTATCACACTGACCATCTTTAGAGCTTGCCTCATTGTTCAACAGCAACCTCAATTCTGCTGTTCGCTATATCGAACAATTTCAATTTGTTCGTTTTACCAAACAACTATAAAATATTCGTTATATCAAACAACTATTCAAATCAGAAACCACAGCCATGAAAGAAACCTTTTCCCCGGCCATCAGATCGATGCCACAGCTTTCTGCGACAATCCGCGATGCCCGCAAGGCCGCAAAACTTACGCAAACCGAACTCGCCAAACGTACCAGTATCCCTCGCTCTTGGCTCGCACAATTGGAAAACGGGAAAATCGTCAATCCTGGGCTGGAAAGAATCCTCACCCTTTTCAGCGCACTCAACATAACCTGGACCGCACAATATTCATGGGATTTACCAGAGGAACCTCAATCGCCCAGCAAGAAACCGAAGCCAAAGAAATCAATCAAAACCGCGCCTAAGCCCAAGACAAAAAACGTCAGCTTCAATGAATTAGCCAATCGAGGAGAAAAGAAGACCGCTGCATTCCTTGAAAGCATAAATGCTAAATAAACATCAACTGGTAGCATGCATGTATCGCATCATGGTTGATGCCTCACCAAGAAAGAACGAAACTTATGAAAAGCAAAGAACTATACGCATACCTAGAAGGTGAACCCGTAGGAATATTGCGCGAAGACAACGACGGCAAACATAGCTTCACCTATATTCCCGAGGCCAAAGCGCAAATCTCTCTTTCCATGCCCATTCAGAAAGAGCCTTGGACCGGAAAACCCGTTGAAGCCTACATCGACGGAATATTACCTGACGACCGTGCGGTAAGGCAAAGAATCGCAAATCTTTACGACGTCAGAGCCAATAACCCATTCTCATTGCTTTCCGCCGTAGGTCTCGACTGCGCCGGCGGCATTCAATTTGTGGATGGCGACCACCTCGAAGAACTGAAGCGGCAAGAGCAGCTTCGTCCGATTTCAGAAGAGATCATCGGCAAGCGTCTGCTGGAGTTGTCTTCTTCGCAACCCAATTGGCAGAACAGCGATGAGCACTGGTCGCTGAACGGGGCACAAGGAAAAATCGCCTTACGAAAAAGCAGCAAAGGAAAGTGGTTCGAAGCACTTGGTGCGGCGGCGACCACTCACATCCTGAAACCCGGAGTCTCGGGATTGGAAGAACAGGCTTTCGATGAATATGTCTGTATGAAAACGCTGGAAAAACTCTGGGTGAAAGTCTCCGAATCCGAGTTCCGCAACTTTGCGGGCACGACAGCACTGGTCAGCACACGCTGGGACCGTTCATATTCTCTCAATCCCGACGGGAGTGACAAGGTTATTCGCATTCACCAGGAGGATTTGTGCCAGGCGATGAGCTACATGACCCGGGAGAAATACCAATCGGAAGGTGGGCCGGGAGCCGTTGCCATTATTCGATTTTTGCGGGCGAACCAACTCGGCGAGACCGACATCATCCAGTTCGTCATCGGGCTTATACTCAACTTCCTCATCGGCGGGACGGACGCGCACGCCAAGAACTATGCCATACTTGAACCAGTCGGCGAGGCGCCACGATTCGCACCGTTCTACGATATCGCCTCGATTTTCGCTTACGACCAGCGCGGCGACCGCAAGGGCGAGCGCAAGATGGCCATGTCGATCGGCGGCGAATACCACTACGAACGCATGGAGCTGAAACACTGGCTCAAGCTCTGCCAAGACGCGAAGCTCGACGCGGAGCTCATTGCCGGTTTGCTGCGTCATTATGCCGAAATCCTGCCGGATACATTCAATGACACAGCCAAATCTACCCTCACGGACGTAGCCAAACTCAAGATTTCTCCTGAATCGTTGAGAACCCCCAACGGAAGCTCAACAACCGAACGCAAGGAACTCGTCAATCGCGTCGGCGCAGGTATCAATCGCCAGTGCGACATGGTGCTTGGCTGGTAATTGCGCCGCATCAGCGAGAATAAGTAACTTATCGACGCCGGTTCTCCTGCCATATCGGTATATCGGCCAAGGAACTTGCACACCATATCGCAGAATATGTGTAAATTGCCTGCGAAATCACAACTCAGGAATGTAAGCACATTTTTCGCCATGAAACATCCTTACATCCCTATTTGATAAGCCTCAATAAACGGAACAAATCTACACATCCAAAACGAATGTCCGGACCCTCGATATTATTTGTTAGTTAGCTAACGAATTAATTTTGTCAGGTGACCTAGCGGCAGCCTGATAGTCGAGAAGGCAAGAAGAAATGACCGATACGCCGGATGGGCGGCCGGAGAACTACGGGCGTCTGCTGCAGCAGTCCTCGAGCGCGATGTCGCAGCAGCTCGGGCGGTTCGCGGCACGCTATGGGCTTACGGAAGTGCAGATGTCCGTCATCAACTTCATGAGCTCGCAGCCGGGCGGCGAAGTGGCGCAGCACGCCATCGAACAGGAATTCCATATCCAGCGCTCCACCGTCACCGTGACCTTGCAACGCATGGAGGCGCGTGGCCTGCTCACCCGCGAACAGGCATCTGACGACGCACGGCGCAAAACCGTGAGGCTCACGCCACGAGCCAAGCAGAGCGTCGAAGCCATCCACGGTTACATCGACAACGAGCAACGTGAGTTCGAGCGACGCTTCTCTCCCGCGCAAATCGCCGATTTCAAGGAGATGCTGGCGTTCTTCGCCCGCGCACGCGACGACGACCCCGGCGTCGAGCGGCAGCCACCACGATAATCAAAATGCGTTCACTGACACAGCCACTAATCGAAACCTTGTGATTCTCTTTAACGCGTTTCGACGGTAACCGGAAACACGTTGAAATAGCAAGGCGATTATGCGCAACCCGCTACGGTCTCAACCAGGAACCACCATCAACCATTTGCAAACAAAAAGAAAATTAAAGGATCAATACCAATAATGACCTCTGAAACAACGCAAACAGCCGCTGCCCCGCAACGGCAATCCGAGAAAATTCCGGGCAAGGTCTTCGGCGCGATCATCGCGGCCGGCCTGCTCTCGCTGAGCGGCGTGACCGTCGAAACCGCCATGAACGTCACCTTCCCGACGTTGATGAAAGAGTTCGGCATCAACACCGAAACCGTGCAGTGGGTGACGACGGCCAACCTGCTCACCATCGCCATCGTCGTGCCGCTGAGCGCGATGCTCAAGGCGCGATTCCGCACCAAGTCGCTTTTCATCGTGGCGAACCTTTCCTTCCTCGCCGGCCTCATCATTGAGATTTTCACCCCCAACTTCGCGCTGCTCGTGACCGGCCGCGTCATCCAAGGTGTCGGCGCCGGCATCGCGCTGCCGCTGATGTTCAACATCATCCTGGAAACGGTTCCGCCGCAACGCATCGGCCTGATGATGGGCTTCGGCACGCTGTTGACCGCTGTCGCCCCGGCCATTGGCCCGACCTTCGGCGGCATCGTCGTCTCGAAGACCAGCTGGCGCGTCATCTTCGCCTGCCTGCTGCCCGTCGTCCTCATCTCGCTGGCGCTCGGCATCGCCTGCATCCAGCAGAAGAGCAAGATCCGCGACATCAAGTTCGATATCCCGAGCATCATCCTCATCGCGCTGACCTTCTGCGGCCTCATCTTCGGCTTCAGCTCCATGACCACCAAGCCGATCTTGAGCCTGCAGGTCGCCGGCGCCATCGCCGTGGGCATCGTCGCGCTCGTGCTCTTCTGCATACGCCAGCTCAAGATCAGCGCCCCAATCATCGACATCCGCACCCTGAAGAACCTTCGCTTCTCCGGCTTTGTCATCGCGTTCTTCCTGCTGCAGGCGATCTCGCTGGGCCTGGCGTTCATCCTGCCGAACTATCTGCAGCTCGCCGACCATTCCTCACCGTTGGTCGCCGGCCTCACCTTGCTGCCTGGTGCCGCGCTCGGTGCCGCGCTTGCGCTGCTCGGCGGCCGCGTCTATGACGCCGTCGGCCCGAAGCCGCCGCTAATCTTCGGCGGGGCCTGCGCCATCATCGCGATGATCTGCTTCTTCGCGTTCGGCCATCACCTGAGCAGCGGCGCCGCGGCCGGATTCTACCTGCTCTACATGCTCGGCATTGGCCTGAGCTCCGGCAACATCATGACCACCGGCCTCTCGCACCTGAGCACCCATGAGCAGAGCATGGGCAACGCCATCTTCAACACCGCCCAGCAGTTCGCGGGAGCGGTGGGTACCTCCGTCGCCGCCGCCATCCTCGCGGCCGGCCAGGCCGGTGCCGCCAACGTCGCGGCGGGAACCGCGGCGGGCGCGACGATGACCTTCGGTGTCCTCTTGGTCGCACTGGCCGTCGAGTTCGCCGACATCCTCCGCTCGCTGTTCTAAAAGCGGCGATTAGCCAAATAGATACAAAAATGGCTGTGACGATGGTTCGTTAACCGTCGTCACAGCCATTTTTTACGTGCGAATCCGCACAAGTCGGTAGTTAGGTTTTCAGAAACGGCGGAATTCGGCCATTCTTGAAAACCTATCTACCGACTTGTGCGCCCAGCAGCTACTCCCCGAGCGCTTCCTTGATGGCGCCGACGAAGGCATCCAAATCGGCGGGCTTGCGGGAGGTGATGAGCTTCCAGCCGTTGGCATCGTCGACATGGAGCTCCTCGTCGACGTACGTGCCGCCGGCGTTGTTGATGTCCGCGGCGATATAACGGCAGGCGGTCAGCGTCTTGCCCTTAAGCAACTCGGAATTGACCAGCAGCCAAGCGCCATGGCAGATCGAGGCGACGGGCTTGCCCGCGGCGGCGAAGTCCCTGGCAAGCTTTTGCGCGGCCGGATCGACGCGCAGACGGTCGACGTTGCAGGTGCCTCCAGGCACGACGAGCATGTCGAAATCATCGGCGGAAACTGAAGAATAAACGGTGTCCGGCTCCACGATTTCGCCGACATAGCGGTCGTGCCGCACGGTCTCGATGGGCGCGAGTTCCGCCGCGGCCAGCGTGACGTCAGCCCCCGCGGCCCGCAAGTCGCGCAGCGGCCGGGTCATCTCGGTCTCCTCAATGCCCCAGTTGCGCACAATGATGAGCACCTTCGCGTCCTTAACCGATGTTGCCATGATCCTGTCTCCTTTATATATGCCGAATTCCAAACACTCTCATTGTATTAGGAGCGGCAGGGTTTGGCACATCCCCGCTGGCGCTCATCTGTGAATCGCTCACTTTGCGCATTCGATGCGGTAGAGCGCCCAACCCTTGGCGTAGGAGCCGTAAGAGCTGAAATCCTTGACCTTGACGAGCGCGCCCGCCTTCACATAGCCGTCGATGAGGTCCTGCCGGTGGAACGTATCGTATTGCTGGCGGAACGTGAACATCTGAAGGCTCGGGGCCTGCGGGCCCATCGCGAGGAAGTACTTCGGCACCGAGCCGTCGACCGGGCAGGTCGTGGCGGTCAGCTGGGATGGCTGGCCAGAACTGAACGCCGCCTCGGTTTGCGAGAAGATCACGCCGCCTTTCTCGTGCTTTGCGTTGTAGATCGGGAACAGCATGTTCGCGCCGAAAATGGCCGATCCGTACATCGAACCATTCAACGGATCCGAGATGATGAGCGCGTCGGTGCCGGTGGTCTTGAAGGTTTCTTGTAATACATTATATTTCGCTTCGGTGAGCTGCTCGTTTTGCGGCTTGCCGGAAAGCGTCACGTTCGCCGCCACATCCTGGCCCAGCGTCTCTTTCGCCGCATTGCCGAACTGGCAGGAAATCGCGAGCGCCGCAAGGACGATCACCGCGATGGCTTCGCTGACTTTGACGGACTCATCGCCCTTGTCGGCTTTGTCGGGCTGCGTCGCCGAGATCACCGGCTTATCCGAGACATCACCGCGGGATTGTTGCCCACTCAACCGCGCTATGGTGCACGCAGCGAAGACCAGCAACGGGATAATGGCGAATGGGATCATCGACAACGGGCGCGTCTCGGCGCGATACCACGCGGCCGCCACGATGTTCGGGAACCATCCGGTCAGCGAGGTCGAGCAGACATAGACCAAGCCGACCAACAGGAACGCCAGCATCAGCGAGATGGCGTCCTTGTCCATGCCACGCGGCGGAGCGGCGAGACGGGAGGCCCGGCGAGGAAAGACCTGCCTGCCGTCGGAAACCGCTTCGGACGGTTCACCGGTATTAGAAGCCGAAGTGTCAACACCATCGCCGACACCGGCAACTATGTCTTCGCCATCATTGACACCGGCACGAGCGCCAACGTCGACACCGTCACCGGAATCGGTAGTCTTACCGGCACCATCGCCGTCGCCAGCACCAAGGCCAGCGTTATCGTCGTCATCAGCAGCACCGTCATCATCACGTCCATCGAACGCGTACACGACCAGCCTTGACCTCACCGACAGGACGACCACCCCAATCGCGACAACCAACGAGACGACGACCACAATCGCCATGAACCAGCCAGCGGGGCCGCTGACGTTATCGGTGATGAAAACGCGCAAGGCCTCGGGCACGGTGCGATTGGGCACGTAGGTGTGGAACCAGCTGGAGGGGTCGAGGTAGCGGGAGGAATGGTAGTGACCGGTCATGTAGAAGAAGAAGGCGACGGCGCAGACGACGACGGCCGCGAGCGCGCCGAGGATCAGCTTGAATGGCAGGCGCAGCAGGATGAACGGCGCCATCAGCAGCAGCCAGGTGAAGGCGATGCGCGGATGCGCGAAAACGCACAACAGGCCGAACAACACGATTAATACCAGCCAGCGCACGATATGGCGACGCGCGGCGATGGCATCGAACAGACGCAAGGTGACATACAGCCAATACGGCAACAGTGTCGTGGCCAAACCGAACGAGATCAGCGGGCCGGAAGCCAGCATCAGGAAGGGGTGGCTGGCCGAGGCGACCGCGAGCAGCGGGACGATCAGCATCATGCAGCACGAGAACGGCCGCCAAGACGCCGACGATGAATCACGGGCCTCATGCGAAGCGGTTTCCCCGTCGACCTGGCGCGTCCAATAGCTCATCCAAAGCGACACCCCAGACGGCCAGACAAGCCCGGAAGTCACAAGCCAGACGAGATTGAACGCCCCATAGACGTTGACCCTGATGCCCAGGAACCGCCCCACCGCGATGATGGCCGCAGCGGCGAGATGGAACATGGGCGGGTAGTAATCGCCATTGGGCCACAGCCTTGTGGCCGCCCCGAGCCCCTCACGAAGGATCTTGCGGATGAAATAGTAATGAGCCGGCGCGTCGATCTCCTGCAACGGCAGGTTCCACGCGTCCCCGGTGTGCGGGAACCACGCGAGCACGACGCCGAACGCCGCCAGCACGCCGACCACCGAGCATAACGGCAACGCCGCGGCACGCAGACGTCGTTTCCATTTCGCATTCATCACCCGATTATCCTACCCACAACCGAATAAATGCACCCGCGCATGCCCCAACGCATACCAAATTCACAGAAAACTTTCAACATTTCTTGAGGTTTTGCACGTCCACGCCAAGCTCGGGCACATATACTGGGGACTATTGCCCATGCTGCGGCCTAGCATCGAAACCAGTGCAAGCCATGACGGCGGAAACATGTGACGCCTGTGTGCGCTCGGCGGAAGCCTGGGCACGCAACAAACGGGCCTGAACGCAGGAGAAATTGTATGTTCGTGCTAACCAATGCCTTCTCAACGGTGATACGCCACAAATGGCGGAGCATGATGATGTTGTTCGTCGCCGCGGTCATGATATTCGGCGTCGTCTTCGGCACGGCCGTCGACAGCGCCAATGGCAAGGCGCATGGTGAGACTTACGAGATGCAGGCACCGATCGCCGTCATCAGGCCGACCGCGGAGATGAAAGGCAAGCTCAAGGGCGACGACGCGGCGAGCGTCAAGAAATACCTGAGCTTTGATGAGTACGCCACATACGCGATGGGGCTGCAGCAGATCGGCGTGCAACAGCCGCAATTCTCCATCAGCGTCTCGTTGCCGATGCGCCAGGCGGGCGGCACGAAGGCCATCGCAGGCAAAAGCGACGAAAGCGCCAAGAAAACCGGCGGCGAGACCATGCTCTACAGCTTGTATGACAACGATGCCATCAGCATCAACCTGATGGGCAACTTCAAACTCGCACAAGGCAAGGCCCTCAACTACCAGTCCAAGGACAGCAAGAGCGCGCTCGTCTCCGAGGCGTTCGCGCGCAAGAACAACCTGAAGGTCGGCAGCACCTTCAAACTCGGCAACCCGACGGACAACACGAAGACCTATACGTTCAAGGTGCGGGGCATCTACGCCTACACCGACCCCGCGCCTGCCGGCAACGGCAGCGACGCCAAACTCGCCAAGGACAACCGCGACAACGCGGTCTATGCGGGCCCGGCGGCCTTCACCAAGAACAACCTCGCCACCGAGAAAGCCAGCGGCTGGGCGACGCCCCGTTTCGACGTCGGCTTCAAGCTGCAAGGCGTCGACCAGTACAAGAGTTTCGCCGAAATGGCCAAGATGATGAAACTGCCGAAGGGCTATGAGGTCAGCTCGCCCACGCTCGACCGATACAACGACTTGCTGAAGCCTTTGGATACGCTCGCTTCGGTGATGGGCAAGGTCCGTGTCGGGCTCTACGCCGGCGGCGGGGTCATCCTGCTTCTGCTCGTGGGACTTGGGCTGCGCCGCCGCACCGACGAGATCCGCATGGATATGATCATCGGCGTGACCCGCGGCCGTCTCGGCTGGCAATTCGCCTTGGAGACGTTGATGCCCACGCTGCCCGGGCTTTTGATCGGAGGCGTGGCCGGGGCCTTGGCCGCCAAGCCGCTTGGGTCCTCGCTGACCCACGGCATCGCGACGCCGGCGGTGTCCGCCTGCTGGATGGCCATGTGGTATTGCATCGCCATCGTGGCGGCGTTGGCCGTCATCGCCTTCCTGCGCGCGACCTTTACCAACTTGTCCCGCATCTTCGACGTCAGGTCCGCGAACGACGACGCCATCACTTTTGACGGGAAATCATCCGATAGCGACAATTCCAGTCAAATCGCGATAGACGGCGAAGACCAAGCCGAAGCGCAAGCCGTTTCCGATGGTGATTCGGATGATGCCAATAATGACAACGACGACCATAACGATCACGCAGCGGAAGACGACACGGAGGTTGAGGCATGAGCAACGACACCGACCCGAAAGACGAAGCCATGAGCAGCGATACTGACGACACCACGAACGAGGCGCTCAACGCCGAAACGGACGCGGCCAAAGACAACGACGAGGCCACCGCAACGGTCAAGTACGATGTCGTGTTCGACGATGACGACAACGCCCTGGATTTCGCCGATCTTGCCACCGCGAATGCCGATACCGGCGAAGTGGACGCAGAAGACGGCAATGACGGCTTCGCCGACAGCCCAGAAGACGTGGGCGACGATGGACAAGCCACGGCCTCGACGCCCGCGCGATCAAAGACGACGCACGGAAACGACAGCAACGCGGAAACCGTTGCGGGCCAAGCCAAGGCCAAGAACGAAGCAAGTGAGGCCGGCACCGAAGAAACTCCAGGCGAAAACGGCGAGGACAAGGCGCTTCCCGACAGCGCCGCGGAGGCCAACGCCAAGCGCGTCAACGAGACCCTTGGGCTGGCGGTGGAAGAGGAAAACGAGCTGGAGGCCCACGAGGCAAAATCGCCCACCATCGAGCCCGCCACGGTCATCTCCTCCCGTCTTGACAGGGAGACCATCACCGAGACGGACATCCTGCTGAAGCCGAACCCCACCTTCGCGTTTGACCACGTCACCTTCACCAACCGCAAAACCGGCCGCAATGTGCTCGACAACATCGACTGGTCGTTCTTCGCGGGTTCGCTCTACGCCATCACCGGCGCCGACGACGAGCAGCGCCGGGCCTTGCTCGCGCTCGCCTCGGGCTTCTACCGCCCCGACAGCGGACAGGTCATGGTCAAAAGCCAGAGCCTTTTGGAAATCGAGACCAACGAGATCCGCGGCCACCGCATCGGCCTGGTCACCCAACGCTACAGCGTGCGCGACGACCTCGACGCCCTGACCAACATCACGTTCACCATGCGGGCCTCCGGGCGCACGTTCCTCAAGCCGATTCCCGAGGCGGCGCGCGACGTGCTGAGATCCGTCGACTTCGACGAGGCGACCACAGGCGTGCTCGCCGGCGAGCTCAAGCCGGTCGACCAGCGCCGTCTGGCCATCGCGCGGGCCATCTGCTGCGAGGCGACCGTGGTCATCGCCGATGACCCCATAGGTGGACTCGATGCCGATGACCGCGACGCCATCCTCGATCTGCTTTCGCGTTTGGCCCACGCGCGGGACCCGAAGCGTTGCGTCATCGTCGTAACTCCCGAAGACACCAATGCCAGCGGAGAGACGGACGGCAACGCCGAGACCGATTACGAGGCCAAGGCCGACAAGATCTACTCGTTCTAATCGCAATCACATAGAGAGCTAGTCGCATCCTGGATTTGGCCGGATGATGGCTCGCGCTGATTCCCTCATACCATAAACGCGACCAAAAGCATGCATAACCGTGCTTTTGGTCGCGCTTTATTTATCGTTACGACGAAAAGCACGAAAAAACGGCCTGATTTCGTGCTTTTGGTCGCAACGACGCTCTACACACTACTCGTCCAGTTTCATGTCGAACTTCTTAGCGAGCGCTGGGATGTCGGGAACGCCGTACTTCCTGACGAGGTCGAGCCATTGGCGCTCGTTGGCCTCGCCGAAGCGGCGGGCCTTGCGTGCATAGGCCTGGGCAGTGAGGAAGCGGGGCGGGATGGACTTGCTGTTGTATTTGTCAGCCACCATCACCACCTCCTGTTCGAGGTTCATCGGCACGTAGTCGGCTGGCGGCAATGGCAGTCCCTGCGCCACGACCTGCTTGCGGGTCAGCCCCACTCCGGTATGGTTGCGCGCGAATTGGGCGATGGATTCGTCCACGCCCTGCGAAATCAGCCAGTCGTAGCCGCGCAGACCGTGCAGGATATAGTTCGGGCCGTCGAATTGCAGCTTTTCGCCGTCGGACCCGTCATGCTTCAAGACAAGGTACGTGCCGATATCGTGGAGCATGGCCCCCACCACCGCAAGGTTCTCATCGAGCAGGCGCGGCGGCACGATGCCGCCCGCCACCCCGTCGGTCGGCGGCACGGTGAAGGCAATGCCAAGATTGGCCGCGTCGTTGCGCTTCATGACGAGCGTGGCGGGGGTGACCTGTGTTGCGGAAGGCGAGCCGCCGTCCGCTTTGCCGCGCGAGCCACCATCGGCGGCACTATGGAAGCCATTATCCACATTGCCGTTTGAGCCGCTTTCAGCACCATCGTGAGCAACATCGAACGGCTGGCCCTCCGCGTCCGAACCGCTCGCCTGGCCTACTTGTCCCGCCCCATCAGAAGCGGAAACCGCGCCTTTCCCTGTGAGCTCCGGGGCGTCCTTCGGCAGGGTGCAGCGCCGTACGAACAGGGCGTTCTGCCGGCGCACCAGCTGCCGCGTGATCGTCGCGATGACGACGCAATGGGTGTGAATCAGGTCGTAGGCGGCCTGGGAAGGGGCGAGCTTGCGGTGCAGCTCATCCGTCTGGGCCAACGTAGGTATATATCCAGTCATAGCTCCATTGTAAGGAAGCGTGGGCATGCCACGTCACCACTGCGGCCCTGAACGAAATCCGGGGCCGGAAACGCAAATCACGCTCGAAACGACCCATCATCGGTCGTTTCCCCAATCAAGCAACCAAAGAAGCTTGGCTGTCATTCCTATTTGGCGTCGGTTCTCGTCTTGCTTTTCTTCGTTTCCGTTTTGGCAGAGACGTCTTTCGGCTTGGCTTTGGCAACGACACGCTTCACCGGTTCGGTTTCGACTGTCGCCTTATCCGTCGCGCCGGCCTGACTTTCGGGTTGACGCGCCTCGCGCGCTTTTGCTTGATGGCTGGAACGGAATGCGGTGCGCTTGAGCCTTGGTGGGCGCCGGGTGCTCAGGAAGAGCGGCTGGACCTCGACCACCGGATTATACGGAGCCAAACCGAACCACTTGACCGGTGAACCAGCCACACGACGGATGGAATACTTCATCTTGAGCGAGAGCGCCTCGCGGCCGGTGATCTTCGATTCCGGCATCAACGCCTTGTGCACCAAGACGTAACGCACCGTGCCGATATCGGGATCAGCGTCCACCTTCGGATACACCGACTTCTGCTCCGGCAGCTCGCCGGTGGCGGAAAGATCGTGCATCACCTGATGGATATAAGCAGGAATCGATTGCGAGACCTTGAAACCAAGCTTGATACGCACACGGAAGATATAATCCGTGCCAAAATTCTCGACCGAATACTCGCGCGTGAACGGCTCGTCGGTGGTTTGCACCGAAACGGCCCACCAGGCGCGGGCGCGCTTGGGATGGTCGGCGAAGATCGAGAAGAAGATATCCGTATCGAGGCGGCGCATCTCCGAATCCGAAGTCAGGTAGACGATGTTGTCGGCGAAATACGGAATACGGAAATCGTCATGCAATTTGGCGAGCGCGGGCTTGAAGTCACGCGGGCGCATGTGCCGACGCTGCGAACGCTCGATCTTGGTGCCGTCGTTCCACGTGATCATGACCAGCAGAATCAGCGCGGTCAGGAGCATAGTGAACCAGCCGCCGCGCAGGAACTTCGACATCGAGGAGATGAAGAAGAGCGAATCGGTGGTGATGAACAGGGCGAAGAAGCACATGGCGCCCACGCGATGGCGATGGTGCCAGACGTAAGTGGTCAGGAGGATCGTCGTCGCCAGCATCGTGATCGTCAGCGCCAGGCCGTAAGCGGCGGAGATGTGCTCGGAATCCTTGAACAGCGCCAAAACGGAGAGCGTGGCGACGCACAGCACGACGTTGACCGTCGGGATGTAAAGCTGGCCGCGGGTACGCGAGGGGTAGCGCACCTGAAGATGCGGCATCCAGTTCAGGCCAGTGGCCTCCGAAACCATCGTGAACGCGCCGGTGATCAGGGCCTGCGAGGCGATCACGCCCGCCGCGACCGAAAGGAAGACACCGAAGTAACGCACGTTCGGGTTCATCATCTCGAAGAACGGGTTGACATTGCCGAGCGTGGTGTTGCCTTGGTTCTTGAGCATCCACGCACCCTGCCCGAAGTAGTTGAAGACCAGCGCGACGTTGATGAAGGGCCAGGTGAAGTAGATGTTGCCACGGCCGACGTGACCCATGTCGGAATAGAGCGCCTCGGCGCCGGTGGTCGCCAAGAAGACCGTGCCCATCAGCGACAGGCCGGCGACGTTGTGCGAGCTGAAGAGGAACCGGAAGCCGTAGACCGGGTTGATGGCCGCGAACATGCTCCAGTCGCCGCTGACGTTGACCAAGCCGACCAGCGCAAGGAACGCGAACCAGACCAAGACGACCGAGCCGAAGACCTTGCCGATGCTCTCGGTGCCTCGAGATTGCACACAGAAGAGCAGGACGATAATGATGATGGTGATCATGAGCGTCAGGTTCGGGGTGTCCTGGAACGCGTGGGTGAGGGCGGGTATGGTCTTCAGGCCCTCCACTGCCGAGGAGATCGAGACGGCCGGGGTCAACACGGAATCGGCCAGGAAGGCCGCGCCGCCGATCATCGCGGGGACGACCAGCCATTTGCCGTAATGCCGCACCAGCGAGAACAGCGCGAAGATGCCGCCTTCGCCCTTGTTGTCGGCGTGCATGGCGACCAGCACGTATTTGACGGTCGTGATGAGCAGCAACGTCCAGAAAATCAGCGAGAGCATGCCGAGCACGGCGGGGCGGTCGATCTTCTCAAGCCCGCCTTGGCCCGCCAGGAAGGTCTGGACCGTGTAGAGCGGCGAGGTGCCAATGTCGCCATAGACCACGCCGAGCGTGACGATGGCCATACCCAGCGTCACCTTGTCGGGGCTGGACTGCACCTTGCGCCACCAGCGGCCCAATGGGCTGTGCGAGGTCTTGGTCAGCCTCTTGGCCTCTTCCTTCTCCTCTTTGACATGCTTGGCAATCTCCTCACGTTCCTCATGTGTCAGCGTGTCGCGCGAGACCTTGGGCGCGTTGGTGAAGGTGTCGGCGCGCAACAGCGCACGCTTCTCGGCCTCGACTGCCTTCTTCTCGGCGTTCACGGCCTTTTTCTCGGCGCCAGCGACCTTCTTTTCGGCATTGGTCACTTTCTTTTCGGCGTTGGCGGCTTTCTTCTCGACGCGATTGGCCTTCTTTTCGACCTTCTTCTCTGCAGTCGCCGCCTTCTTCTCCGCATGGACGGCGGTCTTCTCCACCTTGGAGGTTGCCTTGTCGGTTGGCGAAGACGCCTCGGACGCCTTGGCGAGCTTATCCACGGTCTTGGCCTCGGCGGAAGTCAGCGGGATATCACCCTGCTCCTTATCGTCATCCTGGGGACGACGCCGAGCCTCCTCAACCTGTCGTTCTTGCGAATGTCGCTGGTTTTTGGGTTGGCTCGACCCCTGATGTTGCGATTGCGCCATGATTGCCCTCCAAAAACGGAAAACCTTATCCGCTTATCTTCTTCTTCCGGACCGCTTGCCGGGCGCTTGAATTTACAGACCAACGGGATAGTCTAGCCATGTATCTTCAAAAACCAAAATCAGGGTTATATATCGGCATCCACAGGGTCATTTTCCGCATAAAATCGCGCGAAACCATACAAAATAGGGCCATCCGCATACGTGCGAATGACCCCAGGATTTCCGGCTGGTGCCGACTATGATGAACGGCGCTCAGATGTGCCGGGCTTGCCGGCATCGGAACGCGGCAGAACCACGGTCCGCTCACCGGTGTCGGCAGGAGCTAGTGTGCCTTTGCCCTCACGCTCGCCACTGCTCTTGGCGAGATCGGCGAGTCCTTGCTTCGCCGCCCGCGAGGTTTGCAATGCGTGCTCGGCCTGGACTGTTCTGACCGCCTTCAATGTCTTGGCGGCACGCAGGGCCTTGGACTTCTCGCTCTCGCTCAACGTCTCGGTCTCGGCCTTGGCTTTCACCGCGTTGAGCGCCTCAAGCCTAGCCTTTTTCTCAGAGGCATCGGCTTTGCCTTTGCCGTTTTTCGCGGATGACGAATGCATGTGGGCGCTTTCGTCCTTGGATTCGACATGACGCCTGCTGGCGCGCAACGCTACACGCTTGAGCCTCGGCGGACGACGGGTGGAGACGAAGAGCGGCTGCACCTCGACCACCGGATTATACGGTGCCAGACCGAACCACTTGACCGGTGACCCGGCCACACGACGGATGGAATACTTCATCTTGAGGCTCAGCGCCTCGCGGGCGGTCAGCTTCGATTCCGGCATCAAGGCCTTGTGCACCAAAACATAACGCACGGTGCCAATATCCGGGTCGGCGTCCACCTTCGGATACACCGACTTCTGCTCCGGCAGCTCGCCGGTGGCGGAAAGATCATGCATCACCTGATGGATATAGGCCGGAATGGACTGCGAGACCTTGAAACCAAGCTTGATACGCACACGGAAGATATAATCCGTGCCGAAGTTCTCCACGGAATACTCGCGGGTGAACGGCTCGTCCGTGGTCACCACAGAGACGGCCCACCAGGCGCGGGCACGCTTGGGATGGTCGGCGAATATCGAGAAGAAGATATCCGTATCGAGGCGGCGCATCTCGCCATCGGAAGACAGGTAGACGATGTTGTCCGCGAAATACGGGACACGGAAATCGTCATGCAATTTGCTCAGCGCGGGCTTGAAATCGCGCGGGCGCATGTGCCGGCGCTGCGAACGCTCGATCTTGGTGGCGTCGTTCCATGTGACCATAATCAGCAGGATCACCGCCGTGAGCAGCATCGTGAACCAGCCGCCGTGCAGGAACTTCGCCATGGAAGCGATGAAGAACAGGGTCTGAATGGCGATGAACACGATGAAGAAGACGCTGGCGAACACGCGCTTATGCTTGAACCAGATGTAGACGGTGAGCAGAATCGTCGTCGTGATCATCGTGATCGTCAGCGCCAGGCCGTAGGCGGCGGAGATGTGCTCGGAATCCTTGAACAGAGCGAGCACCGCCAGCGTCGCCACACACAGGACGATGTTGACCACGGGGATGTAAAGCTGGCCACGCGTGCGGGCCGGGTAACGCACCTGAAGATGCGGCATCCAGTTCAAGCCGGTGGCCTCCGAGACCATCGTGAACGCGCCGGTGATCAAGGCCTGCGAGGCGATCACGCCAGCGGCCACGGAAAGAATGACACCGACATAGCGGACGTTCGGGCTCATCATCTCGAAGAACGGGTTGACGTTGCCCAGCGCGGTGTTGCCTTGGTTGCGCAACATCCACGCGCCCTGACCGAAGTAGTTGAAGACGAGCGCCACGAAGATGAACGGCCAAGTGAAGTAGATGTTGCCACGGCCGACGTGGCCCATGTCGGAGTAGAGCGCCTCGGCGCCAGTGGTCGAAAGGAAGACCGTGCCCATGATGGCCAGGCCTGCCATATTGTGCGAGCTGAAGAGGAACTGGATGCCGTAGACGGGGTTGATGGCCTCGAAAATGCTCCAATCGCCGCCGATGTTGACCAGTCCCGTGATCGCGAGGAACGCGAACCAGACCATGACCACGGAGCCGAAGACCTTGCCGATCCGCTCGGTGCCGCGCGATTGCACGCAGAAAAGGATGACGATGATCACGACGGTGATCACGAGCGTCAGGTTGGTGTTCTCATGGAACACGGGCGCGAAGAGCGGGATGGTCTTGAGGCCTTCCACAGCCGAGGAGATCGAGACGGCCGGGGTCAACACGGAATCCGCGAGGAAGGCCGCGCCGCCCAGCATCGCGGGGATCACCAGCCATTTGCCGCGATGGCGGATCAGCGAGAACAGCGCGAAAATGCCGCCCTCGCCCTTGTTGTCGATGCGCATGGCGATGAACACGTATTTGACGGTCGTGATCAGCGTGATCGACCAGAAGACCAAGGAAAGCAGGCCGAGCACCGCGGGACGGTCGATGTTGCCGAGGCCGCCCTGCCCGGCGATGAAGGCCTGCGAGGTGTAAAGCGGGGACGTCCCGATGTCACCGTAGACCACGCCGAGCGCGACGACGGCCATGCCGAACGTCACCTTGTCGGGGCTGGACTGCATCTTGCGCCACCAGCGGCCGAACCGGCTATGCGAGGAGACCTTGGTGAGCTTCTTGGCCTCTTCCTGTTCCTCCTGCTCGTGCTTGGCGATGACCTGGCGCTCCTCGTCGGTCAGCGTGTCGCGCGAGACCTTGGGGGCGTTGGTGAAAGTGTCGGCGCGCAGCAGCGCCTTCTTCTCCCTGCTCACCGCGCGTTTTGTGGCGTTGTCCGTCGTCTTTTTCGTCCGTGACGTCGCGTTGCCCGTTTTCGCCGTTCTTGTTGATTTCGCGGAGGTCTTGGCGGAAGACCTTGCGGAAGACTTGGCGGAAGTCTTTGCAGCTCTGTGAACGGGTTTCTTCTCCGCCGACGGACTGTTATGCCCGCCATTTTCGGTGGTGTCGCCAGAGTTTTGTTGATGTTCCTGATTTTGAGGTTGTTTCGATTCGCGATCTTGCGATTGCGTCATGACTCGCCTTCCAGGCGGAGACTGATCCCCGCGCGCATTTTCTCTTCAGCCCGGCTACCGGGTGCTCTCATTTGTCAACAAATCGACAGTTTAGCCGAAAAAGTCCGATAAACCAAAATCTATCTTGCGCAATGAATGCGACAAAACTTCAAAATGATGCTGAATGAAGAGAATGAGTCGACCCAAGGTCACCTGGAGATATATTACAAATACCGCCATAACAGCGTCTCAAACGCCATACACGGCTTTCGTGGTCCGTCGCGTCGCTTCCGCGACTTCGCCTATCGGCAGATCGAGGGTGTCCGCGAGCGCTCTCAAAGTATACGGAATCATATAGGGCGCGTTCGGGCGGCCGCGATAGGGCATCGGCGCGAGATATGGGGCGTCGGTTTCCACCATGATATGGTCGAGGCCCACAATGGCCGCCGACTTGCGGATCTCCTCGTTGCCCTTGAAGCTCGAGGCCCCGGAAAAGCTCAGGTACCAGCCGTGTTCCTTGGCGATTTGGGCCAGCTCGGTGTCACCGGACCAGCTGTGGAAGACGGTGCGTTCGGGGCTGCCGTCCTTCAGAAGCGTTTCGATGACCTCTTGATGGGCGTCGCGGTCGTGAATCTGCATGGGCAGATTGAGTTCCTTGGCCAGCGCGATATGGGCGCGGAAGGCGTCGCGCTGAATCTCCATTGCGGCCTCGCCGGTGCGGAAGAAATCCATACCGGTCTCACCTATGGCGACCACCTGCTCGGGATATGCTGTCGCCAAGCGATGGACCTCCGCGAGGGCGTCCTCGAAGCTCACATCGTGCCACGGCTCATATTTGAGCGGCAACCCATCCGGCCCAGGCACTCCCCGATGGCCATGCAACACCGCCTCGTTCGGGTGGATCGCCAGCCCCGCGTGGACGGTTGCTGGATGGTCAAGCGCCATCTGGACGGCCACCTTGAGATTCGGCAGCTCGCAGCCCACATCAATGACGCCCTCGACGCCAACAGCCTTGGCCTGGTCCAGAATCTCGTCGACGCTGTAGACCGGCACCGGCGGCTGGTCGCGCTCGATGGCTTGCTTGTTCATCTCGCGCGCGAACGGCACCACACTCGCCACATGCGTGTGGTCATCAACCACATGCACCCCATCCGGCAACGCCTCCGGCGCCGGTGCCCAACTCCGATCCCGATGTTTCTTACTCATGCCGCCTAAGTCTAGTGCGCAAGACTCACAAGATCTTCGACCGCAAAATATGGGCCAACCGCCCAAAGTGGGACGTTCGTCATCCAATCTTGTTCGCGATAGCCCGACATAGAAGTTCTGTAACCATGCAATCCGGTTTTGGCGCAAAGCGACTTCAGGCTCTTGGCTCTCAGATTTTCCTCCGCCTTGGCTTCAAGAGGCGCAGCCGCGCCAGCATGTTCAACCACGAAATCTACCTCGGCTGTTCCATTTCCTCCTGCCGTCCAGTAATAGGGGACATTGCCTCCAGCGACAAGCTGCTGGCAAACATACTGCTCGGTCATCGCGCCCTTATATTCGGTTAGAGCCTTATCAGAAAGCAACACATCTTTGGCTTCGATTCCCATCGTTGCGCCAAGCAGACCGACATCGTGAAGATACAGCTTGAAAGCTGACAAATCCCGATAGAATTTCAGGGGTTTTGCCACTTTGTCGACACGATAGACGCGATTGGCTAACCCGGAATCGACAATCCACTGGATGGCCGTCTCGAATTGCCGCGCCCGCGCACCCTTGGCGATATGACCGAACACAAACTTGTGGTTCTCGCGGCCAAGATGCGCCGGAATGGAATCGAACGCCAAACGAACGCGTTCGGCTTCGGTACCATCGGGAATGTGCTTGGAGAAATCGGCGCTGTAATCGCGCAACAATCTGCGCTGCACCGCACGAGCAGCGGCATAATCTTCGTTGTTTGTTCCTTCAAGGAACACTTTAACTGCTTCCGGCATACCGCCGACATAATAGTACTCGCGCAGATAGCGTTCCAAGCGTTCGGAAAAAGCCGAAGCTGTTGCGAAATCGAGCCGCTCAACGACCTTGGCAAGCGGCTCCTGACCATTCGCCCACAAGAACTCGATAAACGTCATCGGGTACATATCGATCATTTCGACTTTTCCTACAGGAAAAGAAATGCCCGCATGCAAAGTAATTCCCAGATAGGAACCAGCAGCAACGATGTCCTGGTCCGGCACATCTTCCTTGAACGCCTTCATCAGCGTCATGGCTGAGGGAACTTCCTGAATCTCATCAATAATCACCAGTGTTTTGCCGGGTGCAATCGTCTGACCCACGTAGATTCCGATATTGGCCAACACTTGTTTAGCGTCGTATCCGACATCAAAGACTTTCTTCGCCTCGTCGTTCATCAGGTTGATATATGCACAAGACTCATATTCCTGCTGGCCGAATTCCTTCAGGACATACGTCTTACCCACTTGTCGAGCCCCACAAAGCACCAAAGGATTATGATCTTTGGAGTTTTTCCAGCGCTTCAGCTGAGCCATAATCGAACGCTTCATAATCACACCTTGCCAGTTTTACCCTAGGAAAAATCTTCACTAGTGACAATTTTACCATAGGAAAATTCCTCATTTCTGCCAGTTTTTATTAGGGAAAATCAAGCTATTTCCAACACTTTTGTCATAGATAAGAATATTAATTCTGCCAGTTTTTCAAGTTCCACAGATGATCAAAACTCAATTTTCCGGATCAATATATCTGTCGGGCTACACTGAGAATTGGATCAAGACGTTACACCACGCAAACGGAGGCACACATGCTGAAACTGGTGAACTTTGAACCGTGCCCCGATTCCGGACGGTTCTACGGAGGCGACGCGGGACGCAAGGTCGGCGTAAGCTGGAATGGCGACAACTGGATGCTTAAGTTCCCTGGCCCCACCAAGGAACTGGCCGGCTCTGTGCCGTCTTACACTTCAGCCCCGCTCTCCGAATTCCTAGGTTCGCAGATATACGCAATGCATGGCATCGACGTGCATGAGACGAGGCTTGGCATCCGCGAGGGAAAGCTGGTCTGCGCCTGCAAGGATTTCGAAGCGGGACACGGCAGACTTGTCGAATTCCGCGAGCTCAAGAACTCCATGTCGGACGATGAGACCGGATTCTCCGGCAGCCCTTCCGACGGGCGCAACGTCGTGTTGGCCGACGTGCGGGCCACCATCTACCGACACCCTTGGCTCAACCGGATTCCCGGCGTCATCGAACGGTTCTGGGATATGTTCATCATCGATTCGTTCATCCGCAACGTCGACCGCAACAATACCAATTGGGGGATCCTCATCGATGGCGAGACCACGCGGTTGGCACCCGTCTATGACAACGGCAGTTCACTTTACAACAAACGCACGCCGAAGCAGATTCGTGAACATTTACACGACTCCGACCTACTTCGACGTGATGTGCTGGACGTCCGTTCCTGCTACCTTGACGACCGCGGACACCACATCGCTCCCCTGAAATATATCGCTTCCAGGCAAGACGAAGAATGCAACAAGGCACTGGCACGATTCGTGGAAAGCTATGACCAGTCCCGACTCGACGCTCTTTTTGACAGCCTGCCAAACGAATACGCCGGCGTGCACGTGGCCGACAACGAATACCGCGAATATCACAAGCGCATCCTGACCCAGCGCTACGAACAGATGCTGCTACCGGTGTACCAGTAAGCGCCGTAGGAGCAATCAGGTTTCCTAGTGCGAAACAGGCTGACGGATCGGCGTCGGCCGTAAAACACAACCATTTCAAACTGGTCGCTTTGGTAAGGCGAGTCAGCAGCCGACAGCTTACACTTCGTCTTTTCCTTTCGTGGTCCTTTTCTTCTGATTCTTTTGTTTCAAGGTTCGCGTCCATACTTTGAACCGCCAAGGTATCGTTTTCATCCTTTCCCACCACAGCTTTGTCGGCTTCACCGTTTCTCGAGCATTCCACACCATGACGATGTATGTGAATGTGATGAAAGTGCTCATGGCAGACAGGAAATTCCTAAGCGCAGTCACTCCGACATCGGACGTAGACATCATTATCTCGACTACAGTCGATATGGACGAGAGATCTGCAGAATCGCTGTTCTCATCATAATTAAGTTGCAATAACGTTTGTATCAGTTGCCCTTGGGAGACGTCCCTAGCCGAAGAAGGCTCTAGAACATATTGACTTATCAATGCTGCCAGATCAGGCAAACGACCAACTAATTTCGAGTACTCATCGTAGAACAGCACAACTATCACTACACAGAAAACAACTCCTGCGAGTTGGTATGGGAACGAGTCTGCGACCCATTTCAAATCTTGATGTCGACAACTGTCGTATTCGGCGAAACATAACAGCACAAATTCCACAAGCGCTGCTACCTCAAGAGGAATCATAATCAGACAAACATCCAGATGTGTATATAGTCTCTGATCCACAAACAACTCGCCAAGCATAGTAAGCAGCAACGAATACACAGCCATGCAGAAACCACTCCAAAAAAGCTTAGCCCTATATACCCTATTGTGTCCAGACTCCGACACAACATTCAGAAGCGGAACAAGAAGAATTGCCAAAGCCATAGGTAAAATAACCCACCTTAAACCCAAATCCGTCTTGAGCGCCAACCACAGTCCCCAGCAGCCGAAACCCACAACACCAACGGACAACGACAGCGGAAAGGAACCGCCGTAGACAAGACGACGCCAGAGGCTTCCCGGATTCCTCAGCTCCTCATACTTCAGTGGAACATCAATTGAACACAAAAGAAAGCAAAAAAGAACAGCAAGAAACCAGAGAACAAGAACAAGAACACACCATTCCAACACTTTGACAGCGCCGGAATGCCACGCATCCAATGATATCGTGCAGACCAATGCCCCACAAAGCATGACGCAAGAAGGACCGTTCCGCCCACCCCATGATGGAAAAAGGGTTTGATATTGCATTCCCGATACACGAGGAGATGAATTTTCGCGATCGGCATCGTCTGCCCCTGGATTATATCTCAGTGCATCATATTGCCACCTTGTAGCCCATAAATCCAGAAGATTCGCAAGTATCAGAAAACCAACGGCGACTGCGGCACAGATATAACAAATCTCATGAGCCGACATGCCCCAAGCAGAGCCTCCAAGAAACACACAATGTATAAAAAAACCAAAAACGCTAAGGGGAATAGCCGCTAAAGCCAAAACCATCCTAGAACACGGATCTGCAAAAACAGCATAAAGCCTGTATAACCAAAACGCTTCCACCCCGGTGACAGCAACAATCAGAAGCCCACCAAGGCCGTACAATTCTTGCGTTTGCCACTCGACACCAGGATGATGGACGAAGAGAAACCAGAAGCATATCTCCTGAGCAGCTGAGAATAGAGCGGCAACGAGCGCCGCTATCTTGCGCCGTTTCTCATGTTTCTCATTCAGCACACGAAACGATACTCTTTGCTGGTAAAAGTTTTTCCAGCATGGTTTCCGCGCCAAAGAGATGATCATTTTATCAAGACAAGTGTGATATGCCACTTTGTGCCTACCTGACATTTTTGCGCGCGTCCAATCGTAGAATCGGCAAAATTATTTATTACCGATTGTATGTTATACATGCACGTTGTCCGAAGCGCCTCCGCATATCGCAACAGCAGCCAAGAGTACATTCAGCTCCCAATCGCCAAAATGTACGACAAAGACAAAAATACACGACTTACTTCATATCGTTTTCGAAAGGTGTCTCAGCCTTTGCAACCAGCTGGTCGACATGTCTCCATGCGGGTATAAACACCATCTTCAGCAAATTTTCCAATCACAGCAGTGCTCACAACAAACCTAGCATATTCAGTCAATCGACAGGTTAAACATCAATTGCACACTGCGCACCATCGAGCAGGGAAACATGCATCCTTCACCAAATCAGCAATGTCTGCTGCGCTTCGACACACTTACTTCAGCTTCAACGTGGCGGCGTAGACGGCCTTGCGGTTGGGGAGGGAGCCGTCGGGGAGAGGGTGAGCCTTGACCACCTCGGCGATGGCGTCCTTGATACGCTCGTTGGTTTTGCTGGCACGTTCGACGGCGAGCGCGGCCAAATCATCGATGCTCAGCACACTCGCCGTGGCTTCGCCGGCCTTGAGCGCCTCGTCCTCGCTGGCGCCGGCGATGACCAGCACGATTTCGCCGCGCGGCGGGTCGTTGATGACGGACTGATGGATTTCGCCGATGGTTCCGCGACGAATCTGCTCATAGTCCTTGGTCAGCTCGCGGCACAAGGCCATCGAGCGGTCTGGGCCGAACATTTCCAGCAGATCGCCCATCGTCTCGGCGATTCGGTGCAACGTTTCGTAGAAAACGATGGTGCGCCGCTCCCCCAGCAGAGAGCGGAAACGCTGAATGCGTTCGTTGTGCTTGCGCGGCACAAAACCCTCATAGCAGAAACGGTCGGTGGGCAGGCCGGAAAGCGCGAGCGCGTCGAGCACGGCGGACGGGCCGGGAGCGCAGGTCACCGGCAAGTCGCGCTCGATGGCACGACGGACGATGGCCACACCCGGGTCGTTGACTGTGGGCATGCCCGCGTCCGAGACCACCAATACCGTCGCCCCGCGCTCGACCTCGTCCAACAGGCCGTCGGCCTTCGCACGCTCGTTGTGGTCATGGTTGGCGACGACGCGCCCGCCAACATGCACGCCGAGCCGGTTGGCCAAATCGTAAAGCCGCCGCGTATCCTCCGCCGCGACGATGTCCGCGCGCTCGAGCAACGCCTTGAGCCTGGCCGAGGCATCACCCATATTGCCAATCGGCGTGGCAGCCAACACCACCGTCCCTCGCGGAACCTCGATCATCACACCGTCTTCCACGACTCCCCGTTCATGGGTTTCGTCTTCCGCCAAGTCACGTCCACCGCCACCATTTTCATGAACATTACGCTCATCAATCACGTTTTCTTGCATGTCGCGTTCCCCGGCTTCGTTTTCCGCAGCTTCCATATCGCTTGTTCCCATACTCCAAGTATCCATCACCACAATGACGCAGATAGTTTCGCAGAATCACGGAACTTCCCGACTTTAGTGCTTCTAACCGGTTATCCCGCCCTGTGTGACACGGGCTTGGCGGACAAAAGCGGTAGTGACCGGCTAGAGCAAAAAGATTATCCGCAGTGAACACCGTCGGGCAACCTTCTTAGAATCCGGAAGTAGGTATCGGCGTTGAGAATCGTATACATAAGACGACAAGCACCGCCGAATACGAAAAGGGGCATTAAATGCAATACATTACTAAAACCATCAAAGGCATCGACGGGAGCACCGCCACGCTCACCGGCTACATCATCGACAATTCGCCCGAGATCGACCCGAATCGTCGCCGTCCGGCGGTGCTCATCTTCCCTGGCGGCGGGTTCAACAAGGTGACCGACCGTGAGGCCGAACCCATCGCGATGATGGCCGTGGGCGCGGGCGTGCAGGCGTTCGTGCTGCGCTATTCCATCGCGCCCTCGCGCTACCCGGTGCAGATGCTCGAAGGTGCCGAGGCCATGAAGATCATCCGCGAGAACGCCGAAGCCTGGCACATCAATCCCGAAGCCGTCACCGTCATCGGCTTCTCCTGCGGTGGCCAGCTCGCAGCCTCGATGGCGACCACCACCGGCGACGACGTGATGCGCGAAAACGGCTACGACCCGGACGAGGTGCGCGCCAACGGCCTTGCACTGGGCTATTCGGTGCTCACCGCCGGCAAATACACGCACGCGGGCACAGTCGACAAGCTGCTCGGCGAGAAGAAAACCGATCAGAAGATGCTCGATGAAATCTCCTGCGAGAAGCACGTGGACGCCAAGACACCGACCACCTTCATCTGGCAGACCGTCACCGACGCGGTGGTGCCGGTACAGAACTCGCTGCTCTTCATCAACGCCTGCGTCGACGCCGGCGTGCCCGTCGAAGCGCACATCTTCCCGCACGGCCCGCACAGCCTCTCGCTGGACACCGCTGAGACGGCCGCGGCCGGCAACACCGCGCAGATCGAGCCGAGCGCCCAGGTCTGGCCGAGCCTCTGGGCCGCGTGGATCAAGCGCAACTTCGTCAAGTAGTAATGATCGAATCCCGGCCTTGCCGGTTTACTTCATCATTGCGTCAGGAACCCGCCAAACTCCCAACGGTTTGGCGGGTTCCTGTATAAATCTGCGAAAAACAAACGCAAACAGCAAGCGTAAACAGCGCTATCGCCTGTGACGCCACCTGCGCATGACATGCCCGGAGGAGCTTCGAACCACCAAATTGGTGTCGAACACCTCTTTATGCACCTCGTCGTCCCCGTTGATGGCTTGCAGCAGCAGCTCAATGACCCGCCTGCTTTCCTGGCGGACGGGCTGTTCAACGCTCGTCAGCCCGAACGCGAACGCCAGATCATTGCCATCGATGCCGACCACTGAAACCTGCCGCCCCGGCTCGATCCTGCGGTTGCGCAACGCCTGTATGGCGCCCATCGCCATCTCGTCGGACGAGGCGACGATGGCGGTGACATCGGGCCTGCGGTTAAGCAGCACGTTGGTCGCCGCGAACCCGTTATGCGCGGTCATGATGTCTGAGGGGGAATCAAGGCTGTCGCTGTATTCCAGGCCATGGTCGCGCAACGCGTTGCGCCAGGCGTCGCGGCGACGTTGGGTGGGGGCGTTCGGGCACTTGTCGTTGGTCATTCCTGAAAGGTGGCCGATGACCTTGTGGCCCAGGCCGATCAGATGCTCGCACGCCTTGGTCATGGCCAGCTCATCGTCGATGCCCACGCAGGAAAACCCCGGCTGGTCCACCGACAGAAACGCCGCGGGCACGTTCAGCGAGCGCAGAAGCTCGACCTCGTGCTCGTCGAAGAACAGGGAGAGCACCACCACGGCGTCGACCTTGCTGCGCAGGACCTCCGGATCGAAGGTCTTCCTGCCGACATCGTAATAATCCGGCAAGGTATACACCAGCGCGTCGTAATCATGCTCGCGCAACGTCAGCTCAGCGGCCTCGATGGCGTTAGCGAAGAACCAACGGGAGGCATCCGGAAGCACCAGTCCCACCGTATGCATGGAACCGCTCGCCAAGGACGCGGCGCTGTGCGAGGGGGTGTACCCCAGCTCGGCGGCCACTTGAAGGACGTGGGCGCGCGTGGATTTCCCGACACCAGGCAGGCCGCGGATGGCACGAGAGACGGTGGCCGTGGAGACATGCGCCTGCGAAGCCACCTCCTCGATCCTGACCTTTTTCGTACCCATCCTGACACCTCTGCAACATTGCCTATATAAAGAATAACAAGTATTCTTTACCATTCATTCCGTAATTCATCGAATGAATGTGATTACACCAATATAACCAATTATAGTGATGCAAGCCAATTTGCAAGTGGGTTTACCGGGAAGGGTGAACAAGCCGGCCGAAAGAACGGGTCAGATCTCGCGCGATTCCCCGTCCACGATGAGCGTGACGGGGCCGCCGGAAAGACGTTGGATATCGACTCCGTCATGGCTCACCGTGACCTTGAGACGCGATCCGCGCACCAGGATCTGATAGGTGAGGCTCCGCCATTGCTCAGGCAGACGCGGGTTCATCGAGATCTCGTCGCCTCCGGAATCGCGCAGGCCGCCAAAGCCCGCCACCACAGACATCCAGACCCCGCCGGCCGACGCCAGATGGATACCGTCGGTGGTGTTGCTGTGCAGGTTGGCGACATCAGCGTAAAGCGATTCAAGGAAGTATTTCATCGCCAGCTCGCCATGGCCGACCTCGGCGGCGATGATGCACTGCGAAGCCGCGGAAAGCGAGGAATCCCCGGTGGTCAGCGGATCGTAGAAGTCGAAATCGCGCCGCTTGGAATCCAAGTCGAAGCTCGAGGAGAGCATGTAGAGCGCCAGGACGGTGTCCACCTGCTTCAGGACGCGACGGCGGTAGATCACCAACGGATGGTAATGCAAGAGCAGCGGGCGTTCGGTGTCGTGCTCGAAATCCCAAGGCTCGCGACGCATGATGTCGTCGTCCTGGAGGTGGATGTTGAGCTTCTCGTCGTACGGCAGCTTCATCCTGTCGGCGGCCTCGCGCCAATGCGCGGGCTCGTCGAGTTTTAGCTCCAAGCGGCTCACCGCGGCCTCACGGTCCTCGTTGTTCAGCTGTTCCAAGGCGTCCGCGGCCTTGCGCAGGTTGAATTGCGCCATGACGTTGGTGTAGTAATTGTCATCCACCATCGCGGTGTATTCGTCCGGCCCGGTCACGGTGTTGATGTGGAAGGTGCCGTCACGGCCTATGTAGCCGATGCTCGCCCACATCCTCGCCGTCTCGACCAGGATGTCGATGCCCTGCGTGGCCATGAACTCATGGTCGCCGGTCAGGGAAACGTATTGGTAGACGGCGTAGGCGATGTCCGAATCGATATGATACTGCGCGGTGCCCGCCTCGAAGAAGGCCGAGGCCTCCTCGCCGTTGATGGTGCGCCACGGGAACAGCGCCCCGTCCACGCTCATCATCCTGGCGCGTTTGCGCGCGGCCGGCAGCATACGGTACCGGTAGGAGAGGATGTCGCGGGCCCGCTCCGGGTTCGTGTAGATCAGGAACGGGACGATGAACGTCTCGGTGTCCCAGAAATAATGGCCGGAATAGCCGGTGCCGCTCAATCCCTTGGCCGAGACTCCGTTGGTAACGGTCGCGGTGGCTTGGGCCAGTTGGAACAGCTCCCAATGCATCACCTGCTGGAGGCGGCCATCGCCGCCGTCATCGATGAGCACGTCGGTCTTGTCCCAGAAATCGCTGAGCCATTGGCGCTGCTGCTCCGCGATCGACTCATAGCCCAGGTTCACGGCCCAGTTGAGCGTCTGGGAGCATTTATTGATCAGCGAGGAGGAATTCCGCTCGCCGTCGATGGCGACCTGGAGTCCTCTATCGATTCCGATGGGATTGATCGGATAAGAATTATAGGAAGTGAAGCGCTCCACGCGCTTTTCGCCGCCGTCGGGCACCTCGACGTCGAAGACCTCGTGGATCATCTGGCCGTCAAGCTGCTGGCAGAAGCCCACGGCCATGGTGAGCTCGGAATGCAGGCAGTGGAAGGCGCCGAAGCTCTCGTCGGCGACGCCACGGGAGATGGCGTCGACCTCGAGTTTGCGCAGGCCGCCGTCGGCGATCATGTCAGCCTTGCGCGGATCGACGTCACGCGAGACGATCGGGTGGTCGGTGTTCATCTTGCCTTCGACGTGCACCTTGAGGGTGCGCCCGTGCGCGCGCAACGTGGTCACCGTGGCCATCAGGTCGGCACGGAACAGGCAGACCATGGTGACGATATCGACGTCGAGGCTCGCCCCGTCGCCTATCTCATAGGTGTAGGAGCGGGTGGAGGTGCCCGCCTTGAAATCAACGCTCTGCGAGATCTCCACCGGATCGGCGAGTTCCTTGCCGTCGATCGAGAACTTGAAATCCACGGTGTCGGGAACGCCTTGGATGACCTGCCCGACGCGCGCGAAACCGTAAGCCTCCTCGGCATGGCGGATGGAGAACGTCTCGTGGAAACCGCTCAGGAACGTTCCCGAACCCAGGTTTCGCGGGCCGTTCGCCTCGCCGCGCACGCCAATGGTGCCATTCGACAGCGAGAACAACGTGGCGGACTCGGAATCGGGATAACCATATTCACTGAATTTCCACGGGTCGATGGGATAACGCCTGCTATCCAGCGGATCGTGCGCCAAATCCTTCTGTAATTTCAAGTCACCGAGCAACGGTTTTACCTCTCTAAAATTCTGTTGTCCGCCGGTCTGACGATACGACTTGCCTTTCCGACGGACAACAGCACATACATTAACGATGTTCCGCCCACGTGCCAGACGCGCGGGCGGCCGGCCGATTAACCCTTCACCGCGCCAGCGAGCATACCACGGACGAAGTAGCGCTGCAGGAACAGGAACACCAGCACCGGCACGATCATGGCGATGAACGCGCCAGGAGCGAGGAGGTACCAGGCCGAGCCACGCGAGCCGACCATATCGGAAAGCCGTGCGGTCAATGGGGCTGTCGCGGGCGTGTTGCCGGCGAAGGCCAAGGCCACCAGCAGATCGTTCCAGACCCAGAGGAACTGGAAGATGGCGAACGAGGCCACGGCGGGGACCATGAGCGGCAGCACGATCTTCAGGAAGACCTGCACGTCGCCGGCGCCGTCGACCTTCGCGGCCTCGACGAGCTCACGAGGTATGTCGCACATGAAGTTGTGGAGCATGAAGATCGCCAGCGGCAGGCCGAAGATGGTGTGGCACAGCCACAGCACCCAGAAGGTGTTGTTGATGCCCCACTTGACGTATTGGGTCAGCAGCGGGATCATCGTCACCTGCACGGGCACGACCTGCAACGCGAAGACGATTACGAAGAGGATGTTCTTGCCCGGGAAATCGCACCATGCGAACGCGTAGGCGGCCAACAGGGCCAGCGTAATCGGGATGAGCACGCCGGGGATGGTGATGACGAACGAGTTGATCAGGTAGCTGCCCAGGTTGTAGCCGCTGCCGAGAACGGTCTTGTAGTTGGCCAGGCCGAAGTCCGACCAGTTCTTCGGCAGCAGGCTCGTCCACCAACCGGAGGTGGAGATGGCCATGCGGTTCTGCCGGAAGCTGGTGACCAAAAGGCCGACCGTAGGAATCGTCCACAGGGCGGCGATGATGATGGAGATCGCGGTCGCCCAAGGCGAGGACAGCTTGTTCTTGGTACGAATCAACGCCTTTTCGCGACGTGTCAGCTTTTTCTTTTTCTCACTCATCGTACGTCCTGCGACTTTCTCAACTGGAAGATATTGAACACGACCACGGGGATGACGATGATGAACATCAAGACCGCCAGGGCCGCGCCGAGGCCGGTGTTCTGGTTCTGGAACGACTGGGTATAGAACTCGTTGGCGATGACGGAGGTGTCATAGTTGCCGGCGGTCATCGTTCGCACGATATCGAAGGACTTCAGACCCGCCATGGCGACCGTGGTGACGACCACGACGATCGAGGGGCGGATCATGGGGATGGTCAGGTAGATGAACTGCTGCCATCCGTTGAGGCCGTCAAGCCTGGAAGCCTCCACGAGGTCTTCCGGAATGCCTTTGATCGCGGTGGAAAGCACCGTCATCGCGTAGCCCGCCTCGATCCAGATCATCACGAAGATGAGAAGGAAGGTGTTGAGCGGGGCGTTCATCAGCCATTGCGGGGCCGTGACCGTGTGTCCGAAAAGCTTGGCGACCCACACATAGACCGCCGAAAGCAGGCCGACGCGCTGGTCGTAGACGAACTTCCAGATGATGGAGGCGCCCACCATCGAGATGGCCATAGGCAGGAAGATCAGCATCTTCGCGAACTTCTCGTAACGCGTGCGATCGACGAGGACCGCGTAGACCAGGCCGACGATCGTCGACACCAGCGGGACCAGGATGGTCCACAGGACCGTGTTGAGCAGAACCCGCAGGAAATCAGGGTTCGTGAAAATCTGTACGTAATTGGCCCATCCCACGCCTTGCGTGCCGTCGCGACCGTAGAACGAGTTCCTGAACGTCACGATGCTCGGATAAATCAGGCCAAAGCAAATAAGCGCCAAACTCGGCAGCAGGAAAAGCAGTGCCACCCCCCATGATGGCATGCGCTTGGGCAGATTGGTGATGAACAGCACCACCGCCACTACAACGACGAACAACAATATGGCGAACAACATCGCCACTATTTTCTGGACACCCGATTCCGGGTGCAGCAATATATCCATGACACCGCCTCCATGCGGTCGATTCATCGGGGCTGCCGCGGACGCTTGACGGCGGACTTCCGCCATGCGAATTGAATACAAGCAACGTTAACGATTGCGATTGTCTGTCTTACAAACAAGCAACCCGATATAGATACGTTTTACATTTTGATGCGACCATGAATCGTGATCCGACGCCTTTGGCGGGTGCCGGATCACGAACAATCATGGCTTTATGCCGACTTTACTTATCCTTCGGCCAAGTCGCTTCGATCTGATCCAGGGTGTCCTTCTCAGACTTGTTCTGAGCGAAGTACTCGGTCATCTTCTTCCAGAAGCTGCCCGAACCGACTTCGGCGGGCATCATGTCGGAAGCATCGAAACGGAACTCGGTCTTCGGGTTGGTCAGCGTGTCGTAGGACAGCTTGTCAAGCTTGGAGCCGAGGAGCTTCTCGTCCATGCCCTTGTTCGGATAGACCCAGCCGCCAAGCTTCTTGGCGCGCTGATTGGCCCAATCCGGAGAGGAGAGGTAGGTCAGCAAAGCCTTGACCTCAGGACGATCGGAGAACGCGAAGGCGAAGTCGCCGCCACCGAGCATCGGGGCGCTGTCCTTGGTCTTGCCAGGCATCGGGAAGACCCAGGCGTCACCGTCCGGATCAATCTTGATGTTCGGGTTCGTGGACTTGAAGTTGGTCTGATAGAACGGCGCCATGTGCATCATGTAGCCAGTGCCATCAAGAAGCGGGTTGCCGGCGTCCTGCCAAGCCGTGGAGGCGATGGACTGCGAATCACCGAAACCACCGTTGACATAGTCGTTGTTCTTCAGGATCTTGCCGATCTCCTGGAAGGCGGACAGGATCTTCGGATCGTTGAACGGAATCTCGTGGTCGACCCACTTGTTGTAGGTGTCAACGTCGGTGAAACGAATCACGGCGTCCTCGAGCCAATCCGTGGCGGGCCAACCGGTGTCGGAACCGCCCTCGATGCCGACCGACCAGGGCTTGGTCTTGGTGCCCTTGTTGTCCGCGGCGATCTTCTTGGTGAGATCCATCATCTCATCCCAGGTCTCCGGGACCTTATAGCCCTTCTCCTTGAACTTCTTGGGAGAATACCAGATGAAGGACTTGGTGGAAGCATCGATGGCGACGCCGTAAAGCTTGCCGTCAACCGAGCCGTATTCCTTCCAATCCTTGGAATAGTACTTGTCGATGTTCTTGGCGACCGTATCGGGAACAGCCTTGACCTTGCCGGTCTTCACCATGCTCTTGAGCATGCCGGGCTGGGCGACGACGGCGATATCCGGAGCGGAACCGGACTTCACACGCACAGGAAGCTGCGTGGACTCATCACGAGAGCCCTCGAACTTGACGGTCGCGCCGGTGCACTGGCGGAATTGGTCGAACGACTTGTCGGTCGCATTGCCCTCATCGTCGATCCATGCGGTGTACATGGTGACGGTCTTGCCACTCAGATTGCCGTATTGCTTATACGCCTTGCAAGCGGCGCTGTTCGAAGCCGAATTGCTCGACGAGCTCGACGACGAGCCGCCACAAGCGGCCATTCCCGACAGCATGGCAAGGCTTGCCACCGCTGCGAGAGCTTTCTTTCCATTACTAATTTTCACTTCTCTACCTCCTTGTAACCAGTTCGGACGCCATTTAGCATCTTCACAGGTACAATAGTAAGCGCTTACTTTTTAAAACGCAAGCGCTCGCGATTTTTCTTTTATATCCGATATCCTCATTCTTGAAAATTTCTCGACAGGCCTATGCTGTCATATTTTCACGGACATCAGAAACCCAATGATGAGAATCCTAGAAGAGTCTACTCAGCCTTGGCTTTTCCGGCGTTGAAGTAGTCCATGGATCCGATTGGACCAGCCAGCGCGAACTTACCATTCTTGTAAGTGAGCTTGGTGACCGCGTCGTTGCCCATTCCGGCACCGGTGTACTCGGGGAACTTCTGCGCCAGCAGGAAGAAGTTGATGGCGGAGCCGGAGCTGACGACGAGCACATTGCCGCCGCCGTTCTTCATTTCCTTCTTGCCGATCGAGGTCAGGACATCGGTCATGCGCTTCTCGATGGCCTCAGCGCTTTCCGCACGCAATTCAGCGGGCAGATCAGTGCCCAGCTTGTTGGCCTTGTCGAGCTGGTAATAGCCGTTCTGCTGCACGACCGCGGCGTTGATGCCGTTCTTGGCGACCAGATCGTCATGGTCCTTGTAGCCGTAGTAGGCGGCGATGTCAACATCGTTCTGCGCGGCGTCCTGACGGCCCTCATAGCTGCCGAAATTGCACTCGCGCAACCTCCAGTCCTGCTTGAGCTGGATCGACTTGTTGCCGGAATACTTCAGCGCGCCCTCGGCGGTCTTCTCCTGGCGGGTCAGATCACCGGAATAAGCGGCCTTGAACTTGGTGCCCTTGAGTCCCAAGCCCAGATACTTGGCCCCATCGAGGCCTTGTTGCGTCAACGTCCAATCGCTCCATCCCTGCGAGCGATGCATCACGTTGGAAGCGGTCTGGCCATGACGGGCCAGATAAATCGTCACGGTTCCGTTGGCCTTGGGAGCTTCAGCGGTCTTGGCCGACGAGTCGTTGCCGCAAGCGGCCAACCCGGCCAGCATGGCAACGCCAGAGACCATCGCAATGGCCTTTGTGATGAAACTTTTTTTCACGGTTTACCTCCTTGTATTGTGCGCTTCTGCACGCACTCTCTTGTGACAACAATATTGTCATCACACGCAAAATAGTAAACGCTTACTCAGCAAATGACAAATTTATTTGCGTTTCTAAAATGACGAATCCCCGTTACGTCGATGCAACTTTTTTACATTGCTGGAGAATCCATCCCAAATTCCCAGCAATCATCCCATAACGTCAATAAACATGAACCCCACAGAGACTCACCGTGGCTGACGGAAGTGGCGGTCTCCGAGGGGCGGGAACGGGGTGTGGGGCTCGTTCTGGTACCAATACGCAACGCTGGCCACGTCGTCGCTACGTTCGAAAAGCCCGGACTCATCCGTGCCGATCTGCTGAATGGTCACGCGCAGGTCGTCCTCAAAGTAAATCGGATCGGGGATGTGCCAGCGGTAAAGGCCACGCGTCACTGGTGTGGCTTGGTCCCAGTAAGCGCTTTCGCGGCCGACAAGGCTCTGCGAGCGGAACGGGAAACCGACGAATGGGGCGCAATAGGTCTGCTCGTGCATGTGATTATTTTCATCGAACGCAGCGAAGCTCCACGCTCCGCCAAAATAATCCTCGGTTCCGGTGCTGGTGACGGTCGGATAATCGGTGTCGCCGTCGAGATAGAACTTGACCTCGCCCTCGCCCCACCAGCGGCTTTCCAGCGCTGTCAGCGCGAGGTAGGTGCCGACGTAAGTACCCTGGCCACGCACACCATCGAGGATCGTGTAATCCTGGGCCTCTTTGGTAACCCGTTCGCGGCGCCATTGGGCATGGAAACGCATCGCGTCAGCCGGCAGCGCGTCGTACTCGGTGTAATCGATCTGATAGAAGAACGCCGGAACATCCTCGTTATGGTCGCTGCGCAGGACGATTTTCGCGTGCTCGAACGGCATGGCGAAGTAGCAGTTGAAACCACGGTTGGGCGCGACCATGATGGGCATGGAATTGACGCGGCAATCCTGCGCGTGGCCACAGCAGAAGAAGTCGCCAATCGGGCAGACCACGGACGGGTTCTCCTCGCCATCCCAATAGAATTCGAGGATGAGGTTACGCAGGACGTTCGGGCCGGTGGGCGAGGTCTTGTCGGTCACAGTCATCCAGATATGGCGGATCACGCCCGGGCCGTCGACATCCATCAGCGTCACGGATTCGCCGGCCGGCACAGTGCCGAGGCAAGGCGTCCCCTTGCGCGAAGGCCCGAGTTTGCTGGCGGTCTGCGCCGCCACACCCTTGCCGCCGGTCGGGTTCTCCGCGTTGACGCACCGCGAGCGCCCGCGTGCCCCCGCCGTGGTCAGCCCGTCCATCAAGCCAAAGCCCGTGCCAAAGCCGAAACCGCTGGCCGCCGCGCCCAATCCTGCTTGCGCCCCATGCCTCGTCGCCATCTCGCTCATCCGAAAAACCTCCCTTGTTTCTCTTTCATTGCCACCCACCAAATTACCCAGCTTGTTTGACTAGAAACAAAGTGTCCTACGGCACTCTGTGATATCGCTATTACACGGTAATAACTTATAATTTTCCAGCCTTTGCTGAATGCCGCGGAAATTTGGATCATAAGATAAAAAAGACCAGACCGTTATCAATTGGGGAATGATTTGCCATTACCATCTCGTCATTTATCACATTCAAGCTCAATATGTCATAACATGCGACACGCCGTAGCATTCGGTTTTGGAAGGCATTCCCGCGCTCATCCTCACGCCACGTCAAAGATTCCACTAATTTCGTCAAAGCGTTCGCATTACCGAGTTGCAAACCTTCTAAACAGTTCCATCAAACCATGGCGCGACACTGTTTTCACTCGCCTGTGAAGGGTTGTTTTTGTACCGCAAACCCTATAAGGTGTGGATTCATCGGAACGGCGGAACCGTATTACGACAATGTATTACATCGCGGCTTCCGATTTTGAAGAAAAAAGGTTGGTGTTTGCCATGGGTGTTATCCGCGCGTTGGTCTCGGTGCTGGTTTGTATTGCAACGATGTCAACGCTAACCCCCCCCGCAATTCTGATCTAAACGAAACTTTCCCATCACTTCCGGACACCACCCAATCCTCATCCTCACTTTCACCCCACCGCACTTCCCAATCTTCTTCTTTTTCTGAACCTTCCGGTCCTACACTTCTTTCCAGACCATCCCGGCCCACACGCTCTTCCAGGTCTTCCGCATCCCCCAAGGCAACGTCGCGTCACAGCTCCCCTGCTTCTTCCACAGTCCACTCAGTATCCCACATCGTCGAAGGCCGGAGCCGAACCTCTTCCGCGGAGCCATCGTCGCCGTTGACGCGCGGGGAGCCGTCCGTGGATCCGCAAGGCTCATGCACCGCGCAGGCCGGCACATGGAACACCGCCAACTGGACATTTAGCACAGGCTGCACGCTGACTATCGACGGCGGTGCCAGCGGTGACACGGGCAGTGTGACCAGCGCCACCGCGTTCGGCAATTACCGCAACGCCGGCACGGTCGCCCATGACGCCACCGACATCCTCATTAAAGGCAGCCTCACCATAAGGACCAGCAACGCGTTCAACTGGCCGTCCCTCATCCAGTTCAGGATGGGTCGGAACGCACAGCTCATCCTCACCGGCAACGCAGGGTACTACATGTTCGCCGAAGCACGCCTGCTCGTCTCGGTGGACACGTCCGGCTGGGACCTCAGCCACGTTTCGGATATACAAGGCATGTTCTACGGCTGCAACAGCCTGGCCAGCCTCAGCCTGCCCAACCTCCACCTCGCCGACAACGCCAACCTCAACGGCATGCTCGGTAACTGCTCGAGCCTCGCCAGACTGGACATCCACGGCTGGCACGTCGGCAACATCATCGGCTTCCCAAAAGCATTCGACACCACCAACCTCCCCTACCCCCCCGTCCGTCACTTCACCAATGGTTTCCTGCATGACGTCACCAATCTGAAGTCGATCGACGCGTCCGGCATGACCATCGACAACAGCAGCGCTCCGGACTATGGAACCACGGTGTCCCGATGGATCGAGGCATTCCACGACGCGCCCGGCCTGCAGGAGCTGAACCTCGCCAACCTGACCGTCACCGGCAGAACAGTCACCGATTTGGACGGCAAAATCTACGACCCAGTCAGGACCTACACATACGTGACCAGCGTCCTGTCGAGCTGGCCGTCGCTCCAGAGCCTGGACGTGACCGGCTGGGACGTCACCCAACTCAACCTGACCAACCTGTTCCTCAACGACCCGAACCTCACCGCAATCATCGGCCTGAAAGACTGGGACACCTCGAATGCCACCAGCATGTGGAGCATGTTCTCCGGGGACGCGAGCCTGGCGAGCGTGGACGTCAGTCATTTCGACACCCGCAAAGTTGCCAATTTCGGCAAAATGTTCTACGGCTGCCACAAGCTGGTGGGCATCGACGTCACCGGCTTCAACACCAGCCAGGCCACCAACATGTCGGTGATGTTCTACGACTGCCCGAAGCTCACCGTGCTCGACCCCTCCGGCTTCGACATGCACGGGATCCAGGACATCTCCGGCATGTTCCAAGGCGACACGAACCTCAAGGAACTGGACCTGAGCGGGTGGGACCTGCGCAACGTCACCAACCATGCGGGCGCGCTCCCCAGCGGCCTGCGAATGCTCGCCCTCGGGGCCAACACCCGCCTCTACAACGCGCAAGGAACCCCGGCCGGCAACCCCTTCGCCAGCGTCAACCAGAACATCAACTGGGTGCAGATGCAAAGCTTCCAACCCGGAGCCCCCGAGGTCGGCCCGATTGGCAACACGGCCGCCCTAACCACGCGCGCCGCCTCCGCGAATCCCGCCGGCTTTTACACGGACAGCACCTATGTGGGCGCGACCCTGGTCGCCGACGCCAACGGCGGGGCCGGCTCCTACTACACGGACATCGACACCACCAGCGCGGGCGCGGCCCTCACCGCGCCGGCCGCCACCGTGCTCACCGGCCACCGGGCGGGCAGCGTGTTCACTGGGTGGAACACCGACCGCTACGGGCGCGGCACCCCCTATCGGCCCGGCCAGCAGATCGCCAGCCTCACACGGGGCGAGTACTTCCCCCACCAGACCATCACCCTCTACGCCCAATGGCGTGACATCAACCCGCCCGGCGGCCTCACCGCCACCTACCACCACACCGGCGACACCATACAGGTAAGCGGCACGCTCGGCCATGACGACCCCGTCACCGCCTGCCTCAACCCCACCACCTGCCAGACCGCCACCACGGCCGGCGGCACATGGACGGTCAGCTTCCCCGCCAGCACGTTCACCGGCGCGTACCCGGTGGGCGCGCAGTACTCGGTGGCCGCCAGCAGCTCGGCCACCGACCCCATCACCCACACCACCGTCACCAGCCCCGAAGCCAAACTCACCGGCACCCTGCCATGGACCACCGTCACCCTCGCCAAAGACGGCGCCAGCACACCCACCGGCACCGTACCCGACATCGACCCCGTCTACACCGACACCGGCGACGGCAAGGCGTACGTCAGCCTGCCCAGGCTCGCCGCGACGGGCGGCATCAGCGTGGCCGGCGGCTACCTCACCGGATGGAACCACTTGGCCAGCCAGTCCACACCGGAGTTCGCCACGCCAGGGGCGACCACCATACCCGCCACGGACGGCACCACCGACAGCAACGGACACACTTCGGTCACCCTGCACCCCGTCTGGAACATCCTCAACGCGCCCACCGGCACCGGCCAGCGCTCGCCCGCGGACAACGGCGTCAGGTTCACCGCCACGGGCAAGCCATGGACCAACAGAGACACCATCACCCTCTGCGTCAAACCACACACCCAAGCCGCCTACACCGACTGCACCGCACCCAAGACCACAAGCGACTGGGACGGTATCAGCGACTACACCATCAACCACGACTACACCAAGGAACAACTGCCCCAAGGCGGCGACTACGACATCAAAACCACGCTCACCACGCTCGGCGCCACCGACATTTGGCGAGGCGACGGCACCACCCAGACCGGAGCGATCACCAAGACCAGTACAACAACCACCCGCATCAGCGGCATCTACCTCAGCAGCCTGCCACTGACCGGCGGCCAGCCCCAACGGCTCGTCACATTCCTCGCCGCCGGGCTCGCCCTGGCGCTCCTCCTGCTCGCCGCCGCGGACCGGCTGCGCCACCAACGCCAAGCCAACGCCCGCCACAGCAGATAAGACAACCCGCATGGCCCAATCTCAAAATCACGCCACACACAACCAAGCGGAGACATGTTATAAAACCAAGCCAGACCAACGGCCGATGACACTGACCAGCCAGACGTCCCAAACAACAACCAGAGGCAAACAAGACCCAAGGCTAGTGACACCGGCCGGCCACATGGTATGGGACGCCGGATCGCAAAACCGCAGCCCAACGTCCCGCATCCATGAATAATCAAAAGACTTCCCGCCAAGCCAACCAACACCCCGGCCCGGCGGGAACCCAACCGGGTGCCGGCACGGCAACCAACAACCCAAACCAACCACCGCGCCGACACCCACCCCAACCCTCAGCAAGCACTCCACCAACTCAACGTTGTTTATTGGTGCGGCAGAAAGGCATCAATAAACAGCAACATTCCTTTATTTTCTAAAGAGCAAAACCTCACAGAAATTCTCGATTCGTGTTCCAATCAAAAATCTGTTATATTAAAAGAGAGCTTTCGGGCTCAACGAAAAGGCGGGAGGGACTCCCGCCAATGTTTCTTCACAGAGGAACGCATAGTTGCGTTCAACGTTTTCATCGACGAGTCCGGTGACTTGGACCTATAAACCCATCATGTGGAATATAAGGCAACTGTCACTATTGCCTTTGACGATTCTATACATCCGTTCGTCAGGCCTTCACACATAACTGTCTCACGAGTAGCCTACTCATAAGACAGTTAATGATGCTAGACTCATTAAATAAGAACAGTTGGCGACATGCCAAAAGTGATGGGTCAAAAGACGCCTGCTCACGCCTTGGGCTGCGGGCCTGGTTCCATGAACCAGATCCAAGCCGGGACTTGGTGAATGACTTGCTGACCACGGCGATAATCTTTGAGGCCGCCGTCAAGCACGATGAGCGTGGCCTCGTGCATGTCCTGTTCATCGAGCATTTCCCAGATGGCCCGCAATTCACGCTGGGCCGTTTGCTCATCATCCATCGAAACCGTGACCTGATAAAGCTCGTACGTCTCGCGGCTCAGCGCATCGCCGACGACGAAATCGACCTCATACCCATGTTTTTGCGTGCGATACGACGAAATGCCATCGCGCCGTAAACCGATGTTCCGGCGTCGCAATTCAAGGTAGACGGACTGTTCAAGCCGCTGGCCGACATCGCTCACGCTCGCACGCGAATAGGCGAGCGCCAGCCCAGGATCGATGGCATAGATCTTGGGGATTGAAGTGGTGTTGACGCTCAGAGACACCGAGAACTCCCTCAAAGCGAACAACAGATAGGCTTCTTCGCAATACCTCAGCACGTCGCTCAATAGCGCCCGGCTCGAATCCAGACCGGCGCTGCGCAAATCATTCTCTATTTTGCGCAGGGAAACGCTTCTGCCGTTCGAGCCAAGCACCCTTCTGGCGAAGGCCACCACCACTTGGGGGCGGCTGATGTCGTGGCGTTCCACGACGTCCCTGGCCACCACGCGCTGCACATAACTTTGCAACAAGGCGATGGCCTGTGGCGCGGGAAGGCTTTGCGCGGCAGGGAAACCTCCCCGATCGAGGTATTCGCTGAAAGCACGGCGCAAGCGAATTTGCTCTTCCGTGGAATAGTGGCTGGCGATGGCCTCGAATCGGGAAAACGAGCCAATCCCCTTGGCGCCAGTTTCACCAACTTCACCAACTTCCGTCACTCTTTTTCTGTCAGAAGTATTGTCCGCTTTGATGGTCTTGCGCGCAGCACCCTTCAGGGTGCCATGTGCACGGACAAACTCATGGAAAGAATAAGGCAACAACTCGAAATCCAGCGCGCGCCCACGAAACTCGGTCGACACCTCACTCGAGAGCATCTTCGACGACGAGCCGCTGACATAAATGGTCGCCTTCGTCGTGTCCACCACGCGGCGCAGCCACTTGCCCCAGCCGGCCATTTCCTGCAGCTCATCAAGAAACAGATACACTCCCCCATCCTGCGCTTGCGGGTGCAGCAGGAAGAAGGTCTCCAAGACCTCGTCGCCTGTGGATGCGGTGACGTGGCCAAGTCGATCGTCCTCGAAGTTGAAATAACAGACACGATCCGGCGCGACACCTGAGTCAAGCAACCGATCCATTTCCTGGAAAAGGCGAAAACTCTTGCCACTGCGCCTCATGCCGATGACGACTTTGACCAGATTGCCCACCTTGGGAGCAAGCGGCTCACCCAGGTCAAGGTCCCTCGGGACGATGGGACGAAAATCATCCAACGAGAAATCCTGTATCTTCTGCGCAATAACCGTGTTCATCATTCCTCCAACTGGTAAAGTAATCTTACCAGTTTTTCAAATATTGGCAATGTTACTTTACCAGTTTGCCGATAATTGGTAACTTTACTTTGCCAATTTTCGTTTAACTGGTCACGTAACCTTACCAGTTTGGGGAATTGGCGACTTTACTTTGACAGCCCAGCTCGGATTTGTGCAGATTCATCAGGGGGTCAGGCAGTTGGCAGACAATCGTAAGGTGGTTGCTGGTAAAGTGGCAAGTTGGGCAAATGAGATGTTGCTTACGTGCGGAACCCGCTATGGCGTCATTACTTCATAACGCTGGAGGCATGGGACGTGCGGCAGAGACTTGAGCACTTTCGGCCAATGACCGCAACGATTTGACCCAACGAATTTACACTTGCAATGGCATAGGACTACAGACGGGACATCATGGGTTTTATCCACTTCCTCATTGAGCTGCTGAAGGACCCGCGCACCATCATCGCCGGTTGGATCTCGATGGGGGTGGTGCCGACGCTCGGCTTCATCTTCCTCATCGTCTTCATCGAGACCGGAGTGGTCTTCTTCCCGTTTCTGCCCGGCGACTCCCTGCTGTTCGCGGCCGGCTTCTTCGCCGCGCCCGACGCCGTGACCGGCAAATCCGCGCTTCCGCTGATTGCGTTGCTTCCTGTGGTCTGGATCGCGCCGATCGTGGGCGACCAGTGCAACTACTTCATCGGCCACTTCTTCGGCCGCAAGATCATCGAAAGCGGCAAAGTCAAAGCCATGACCCCCGAGCGTCTCGCCAAGACGGAAGGCATGATCGACAAGTGGGGCCCGCTCGCCGTCTTCCTTGGCCGCTTCTTCCCCTTCATCCGCACGTTCATGCCATTCATCTCCGGCCTTTCCGGCATGCGTTGGCGCCGCTTCACCCCGTTCTCCGCGCTCGGCGGACTGACCTGGTCGACGCTCTTTACCCTGCTCGGCTATTTCTTCGGCGGCATTCCCGTGGTCCAGAACAATTTCGAACTGGTCATCGTCGCCATCCTCGCGATCTCCCTACTGCCCACCATCATCGGCCTGTTGAAGGCGAAGTTCGGCAAGAAGGAGACGAAAGTTACCGTTGAGGAAGTCGCAGAAACCGAAGAGAACGCAACCAATGACTGAGACAAGCTCGTTTCGTTCAGTTTCTCTGCGCCTCGTCGTTTTCCACACTTCGCCGTTTCCCTACGGCTTTGTCGTCTTCCCGCGCCTTCATCGTTTTCCACACTTCGCCGTCTTTCAGCGCCTTCATCGTCTTTTCGAACTTGGAAAAACATTGTGCACGGATTTCATCGACCTCACCATATTTCACTGATTCTTCTACGCCTCATCGTCCTTCCCTACTCTTCATTGATTTCTCTGATCTCATCACTTCAAACGTTCTAAGTATTTTTGTCTCAATAGCCCGGCAGCGCAGCTCGTATCATCTTTATAATGTGAGCAACATCACGTTGACAAATCGTAATTGTTGATAAAACGCCACTCGTTTTTCATGTTCTGCCTCTATCGTTAGATGTTGAAGGCTATAGGAAATGGAACATCGAACGTTATCACACGTGCAATGAAGCCATGTATGGCAGCCGCATGCCGAAAGGCATCAAACATGACGGCCAACTTAAGGAGTTGAGATGAAGGTAGTGATTTTCTCCACCTGCCTGGTCGACCTGATATTTCCCAATGTCGGGAAAGCCATGGTCGAGGTCTTGGAAAGGTTCGGCTGCGAGACCTACGTGCCCATGCAGCAGATCTGCTGCGGACAAATCACGTTCAACAGCGGGTATGTCAAGGAATCCACCAAGGTGATGCACAACGAGATTGACGCCCTGATGAGCGTCGACGCGGATTACATCGTCGGGCCCGCCGGTTCCTGCGTCAACATGCTCAAGGAGCTGCAGTTCCACCTGCCCAAGGGCGATGATGAATACAAGGCCAAGGCCCACGCGATGGCCGAGAAGACCTACGAGTTCTCGCAATTCGTCTACCGCGTGCTGGGCGTGCTCGACGCGGGCGCGGAGCTTGACGCCGTGGCCACCTACCACCGTTCCTGCCACATGACCCGTTTGCTCGGAGAGCGCGAGAGCCCTTATATCCTCATGGACCACGTCAAAGGGCTTAAGGTGCAGGAGCTGCCGCATATCGAGAACTGCTGCGGTTTCGGCGGCATGTTCTCCATGAAAATGCCTGAGGTCTCGCGGGAAATGGTCAATGAGAAGGTCGCGGATGTTGAGAGCACCGGCGCGCAGGTCCTGATCTCCTGCGATCCGGGGTGCCTCATGAACATCGGCGGCCGCTTCAACAGGCTGGGCAAGAAAATCACCATCATGCACCTGGCCGAAGTGCTCAACAGCAACGTCGACATGAGCCGCGTCAGGTACGTTGATGCCGACGAGCGCAAAGCCATCGACCAAGAGACTTTGCAACATTCCAACGCGCACGAGGAGGCCTTGGTATGAGCGACACCCAGATGGACGACACCATGTTCAAGCGCACCGGCCAGAAGACCGGCACGATGCTGCAATATGGCGACCCAGATTTCGTCAAGCGCGTCGAGACCAATGAGAAGGACAAGTTCGCGCACCGCGCCATCTCCAACGCGCAGGACGCGCAGTGGGTCAAGCGCGAGACCGCACGCGCGGAGCTTGGCAACTGGGAGGGCTGGCGTGACCTTGGCGAGCAGATTCGCCAACAGGCCATTCGCTACCTCCCCGACTATCTTGAGGAGTTCTCCGACAACGTCGAAAAACGCGGCGGGCACGTCTTCTTCGCCCAGACCGACGTCGAGGCGCGCGATTTCATCACCGATCTGGTGAAGAAGAAGCAGGCGCACAAGATCGTCAAGCCGAAATCCATGGTCACCTCAGAGATCGGGCTCGACAAGGCGCTGCTGAAGATCCCCGATGTCAAAGTCACCGAAACCGACCTGGCCGAATTCATCCTCGAGCTCGACAACTGGGATGAGCCTTCCCACCTGGTCTTCCCCGCGCTGCACAAGAACCGCGACCAAGTTCAGAAACTGTTCGCGGCGATCGGCTACAAGGGCGACAACGACCCGCAGCACGAGGCGCGTTTCTCCCGCAAGGTGCTGCGCGAACGGTTCCTCGAGGCCGACATGTCCATCACCGGCTGCAACTTCGCCGTGGCCGACCAAGGCATGGTCAACATCGTCACCAACGAAGGCAACGCCGATCTTTCCATGGCCATCGCGCCCACGCAGGTGGTCGTCATGGGCATGGAACGTATCGTGCCGACGCTACGTGAGGCCGAAACAATGGACAATATGCTCGTCCGTTCCGCCGTCGGTTCCAAACTCACTTCGTATTGCAGCTTCGTCTCGCCGAAGCTCCCCGATGAGGCCGATGGACCTGACGATTTCTATGTCGTCATTGTCGACAACGGGCGTTCCAACGCGCTCGGCACCGAGTTCGAGCCGATCCTGCAATGCATACGTTGCGCCTCCTGCCTCAACGTCTGCCCGATCTATCGCAACATCGGCGGCAAGGGCTACGGCTCCATCTATCCAGGGCCAATCGGCGTCGTGCTTTCGCCGTTGCTGCAAGGTGATTACGACGAATTCCATGACCTGCCGTACGCATGCTCGCTTTGCTCGGCCTGCACCGCGACTTGCCCGGTCAAGATTCCGTTGCACGAACTGATCCTGAAGCACCGCGAAGTCGAGATGAACGACAAGCACATGGGCGATCTCATCGCCGACACCGTCATGAAGGTCGTCGGCATGGGCACCGGCCATTCCTCGCTCTTCCGCACCGCCCTGACCTTCGATCACGTCGCGATGAACACGATCGCCAAGAAGGGCATCAAGGATCCGTCGACCGGCAAGCGCGTGCCCGACACGGCCAAGAACCTGAACGAAAACGGCAAGCACGAGGAATGGATGCCGTTCGTCTTCGGCGGATGGACCAAGGTCCGCGACCTGCCGGAGCCGCCGGCCCATTCCAAGAACTTCCGCACTTGGTATAACAAGCGCAAGACCGCGCAATACAAGGCCGCAGGCAACGACGTGGAATGGAACAAGGCCCAGGCCGAAATCCTCTCCAAGAACCCGAATGCACCCAAGTCGTTCGGAACGTATGACAACAGCGTCTCGGCACGCAAAGTCGGCCACAAGCAAGCCACGCCGTTGAGCGATGCGACCGTGCCGGAAGCCCTTGGCTCGATCGAGGAAGCCGGCGTATTGGTCACCGACCATACCTCGCACGCGAACGCCGCACGGCACAGCATCGCCGTGAACGAGGCGGGCAAGCAATCGACCGAGCAATCGATACCGCCCAAGGCACCGGTGCATTATGCGCCGACTGATGCCGGGGATCCGAGGAATGCGGGAAGCTCAGAGGCATCCACATCCTCACCTGCCGGCAACGCGGACCCAGCATCCACCGATAACGGGAAGAAGGACTGAACATCATGACCGATCGCGAAGTATTTCTCGATTATCTCGCCGAGAAAAGCGGGCGCCCGCGCCATCAGCTCAAGGACCATCCGCTCGAGCCGGTCAACGACCTGCCGGAGAGCACGCTTTCCGGCCACACGCAGGACGAGCTGCTTGAAATCGCGCGCAAGAACGCCCCGGCGGTGCACGTTGATTTCCAGACGACCGACAAGGCCGGACTGCCCGCCGCACTGAACAAGTTCATCGAAGCCAAGGCTGACGGCAAGCTGTTGCTGCCCACTTATGACGAGAACTACCAGGCGTTCGGACTCGAATCATGGCGAGACGGGCTCGACCCGAAGCCGGCGTTCTGGGTGCCGGGCGCGGGGCGCGAGGCCAACATCCAGGCGGCGAACCACTCGGAAGCGGCCATCGGTTTCGCCGACTTCCTGTGCGCCGAGTCCTGCACCATCACCGCGCCGACCACGCCGGGCCAAGGCCGTGCGTTCCATTTCCTGCCGGTGCACTATCTGAGCATCATCCGCAAGTCCAAGATCGTGGCGCGGACCCGTCAGGCAATGGATTACTATGAGCCCGCCCTGAAGTCCGGCGAGCTGAAGACCTCGAACCTCAACTTCATCACCGGCACCTCATCGACCGGCGACATCGAGATGGTCCTGGTCGTAGGCGTCCACGGCCCGCTCGACATGACCTATCTGGTCGTTGAGGATATGTGACTTCCAACCAACCCTAAACAAAAAGTGGTGCATCCCAATCAAAGGACGCACCACTTTTATATTGCCTGATGCTTCAACACATCAGCGTGCACCGACAACCGGAAATATGCGTGCGGCATCGTTCAGCCAGAGATGAAGGCGTACTTGAGGTACGTCGAAATCTCTGACTGGGCGATGACGCTCCATATTTTCAGTGCTGGCCGTAAACATTTTGATAACGGTCATTCAACTTGTCGATGTCTTCCTGCGCGATCGGGATGATGTCGCCGATCTGACGGGCGGCCCACATCGTGTGCGCCACCTCCTCGGTCATCGCAGCGGCCTTGACCGCGGACTCGCCGTCCTTGCCGATGGTGAACGGGCCATGGTTCTGCATCAGAACAGCCGGGGAATGAGGATACTTCTTGAGCGTCTCCACCACACCCTCGCCGATGGCTTCCGAACCGATGAGCTTGAACGGACCAACCGGCACCGGGCCACCGAACTCGTCGCCCATCATCGTCAGGCCGCACGGAATGTTCTGGCCAGTGGCGGCCCAAGCCGTCGCATAGGTGGAATGCGTGTGCACAACACCATAGACGTCAGGCATGTGGCGGTAGATATAGGCATGGGACTTGGTGTCAGAGCTCGGCGCGGCCAGGCCGTCCACCGGGTCACCGTTCAGGTCGCAGACGACCATCGATTCCGGCGTCAGGCTCTCGTAGCGCATGCCGGAAGGCTTGATCACCATCAGGTCGGCGGTGCGCAGGCGCTGCGAGACGTTGCCCGCCGTCCACACCACAAGGTTCCACTTGATCAGCTGCTCGTGCAGGGTCGCGACGACCTCGCGCACCTGCTTGACCTCGGCGCGGACCTCAGGACCAAAATCATCCAATGTAGTCATATTTTATTCCTTTCAAAAAGCCACAATCGACGCAAGACATCATCCGCCGACCGAGTGACAGTAAAACTATCGATTTTCAATATGTCATATCCATGCTATCGCTTACATGGAAGCCACAAGCCATATTCCACAGAATTTGAGCCATCAACGACAAATAAAAGCGCGAATCCGACGATAAGAAAAATTCCGCGAGGAGCGCCGCCTACACACCAACGTCAAGCGGCTTGCCCCTCACGGAACTTCAGCGAATCACAGGCTCTCGAGGTCCTTGCCACGGGTCTCCTGCGCGAAGAGGTAGGTGATCGCGCCGATGACCAGGCAGATGCCGAAGAAGGTGAACGCCTTGGTGATCACGGAGATGTCGATGTGCTGAGCGACGAAGCTGCCGCCGACGAGGATGCCCATGAGCGCCGGGCCGACGACCTTGGCGATGGCGCCGAGGCCATAGCCCAAGCCGAGGCCAGTGGAGCGCACGTCGTTCGGGAACTGCTCGCCACCGAAGGCGTTGAGGATGCCGAACGCGCCATCAGCGAAGGTCATGATGATGAGAATCGCGATGTAGAACTGCCAGCCGGAGCTGTGGAAGAACGCGGCGTAGAAGCAGCCAGCAGCGCCAACGATGCCGAAGAGGAACATCGTCCAGCGACGGCCGATGACGTCAGCGAGCCAAGCGGAGCCGAAGCGGCCGATGCAGTCGGCGACGGAGACGCCCATGAACAGGTAGGCCACCACCTGCGGGGTGAAGTGGAACGCGTCCTTCAGGAGCGTCTGGCCCCAGGACTGGATGGCGAAGCTGCCCATCATGAAGCAGAACGAGCCGATGGTGATGATGACCAGCGGACGCATGTGCTTGCTGAAGAGCTCGCCGTAGCCGACCTTCTTCTCGACCTCGACCTTGGGCAGAGCGCCGACCTGGTCGATCGGGAGCTCCATGGCCCAAGCCAAAGCCTCGCGGGCCTTGTCGTCCTCGCCCTTGGTCTGATAGAAACGAGGGGATTCAGGGACATAGTGCAACCAGACAAGCAGCAGCACCGGCAGGGCGCCGATGGCGATGAGGATACGCCAGTTGTCGCCGACGATGCTCTGCGAGACGGAGCCGAGCAGCAGGCCGAGCGGGATGAAGACCGACGCGAGGCCGGAGAGCATGCCGCGGTTCTTGCTCGGGACAAATTCCTGGACGTAAGGGATAGAGGTGATGTTGAGGCCGCCGACGCCGATGCCGACGCCGATACGCAGGATGGCCAGAAGCAGCCAGGCGCGGTCGGGCAGGAACACCGAAAGCACGGTGAAGACCACGAAGCAGATCACGCACCATTGGAAGGCGTGCTTGCGGCCGAACTTATCGGCCAGACGGCCCCACATGATGGAGCCGATGACCGTGCCCAAGCCGGAGCAGGCCAGGATGACGCCGGCCTCGAAGCCCGTGAGCTTCCACGCGGTGGTCAGCAGTGAGACCACGAAGCCGATGAGGAACATGTCGAAGAACTCGGAGACGTTGCCCAGGATGACCAACGAGATGATGCTCTTCTGATGACCGGTCAGCGGCCGGGTATCCATTTGTTCATACGCCGAAGCCGTTGGGGCCGGAGCGCTTGTTGTATTACTCATATTTCTTTTCCTTGTTTCTCTGTTTTTCACTGACTGATGTTTTTATGTCTTGAGAAACCTTGACTACCGGTCGATGTCGGTGCCGAGCGGGATGTCCAGCTCGTCGGGGCGGATGCGGGTCAGGTCGCCCTTGTGGGTGATGGCGAACTTGGAGGCGCGCTGGCCCCACTTGACACCTTCGGCGATGTCGCCGGAAAGGTAGCCGTGCAAGGTGGCGGCGACGAACGAATCACCAGCGCCCGGGCGGTCGATGACCGGAACGGCGGTGGTGTGGTATTCGGTGAAGCCCTCGGGAGTGCGCAGGTACGGGCCCTCCATGTGGTTCGTGGAGACGACGTACTCGGGGTCGAAGCGGTTCATCAGCTCGGCGGTCACCTCTTCGGGCGTGCCGGTGATGCCGAAGACCTTCTCGGCGTCCGAAATCGAGCAGAAGATGACATTGGCCTCCTCGGCGATCGGGGTGAGCACCTCGCGCGCACGATCGCCATCCCACAGCTTGTGGCGGTAATTGACGTCGAGCGCGAGCTTGGCGCCACGCTCAACCGCGTGGTCGGCGGCGTAACGCACGACTTCGGCGGTGGTGTCGGTCAGCGCGGCGGTGATGCCCGTCAGGAACATGAGCCTTGTGTCGAGCATCGAGTCCCAGTCGTAATCGTTGATGCCGGTGGCGCGGAACGGTGTCCAGTCACGGTCATAGATGACGTTCGCCGGCATCGGGCCCGCTCCCGGCTCCATGAAGTAGAGGGCCGTGCGGCCGCCGGGCTTGCGCACCATGGTCTTCATGTCGACGCCCACGGAACGGTATTCCGTCAAAATGTAATCGCCGAGGTCGCCTTCCGGCAGCGAGCTGGTCCACAGCGTCTTGCGTCCGAGCTGCGCCAGAAGACCGGCGACGTTCGCTTCGGAGCACGCGGGGTTCATGGATACGGAACGGGTGAACAGAAGGCGTTCCCCGCTGTTGACGGTGAAACGAATCTGGCCCTCACCGATGGTGGAAAGATCATAAGTTGCCATAGCTGCACTTCCTTGTAACTATTTGCTTTACGCTGCGCGCGCCTTTGGGGCGTTGCGCTTTTGTTTCCTGCCGAGTTCCGGCAGGCTGAGATCACAGGATTCGGCGCTTCCAGCCTCCGCGTTTTTACGCGGAAAAAGGAGTCATACGTTCCGAACCATCATTCCGATCCGCAACCGCGTTGCGTAGCCGCGACATGGTCGGAAAGACCGTTACCTATATCCTTCAGTTGACACAGACGACGGTGAAGTCGCATCCGATGGGCCGGATGCGAAACCGTGAATTTATTTATTTCGCAGAATGGCTTGGTACCAGTGTTGGTACCGCTACCAAACCATCCGTCGAATGATGTCCAATATGGCACGAATATGCACTCACCGAATACACATCTACAGATTCGCGCCACAATGGTTTTTGATTCAATTATGTGGTTTGCGCGCCCCGAATGTTGCACGAGGCGCACAAACCGGAAATATCAGCGCGAGGCTAATCGCCGCAGGTATTATTGCGGCCACACCTCGCTGATGGTGTCCTGCAGGTGCTTCGCGGCGGCCAGCGGGTCGTCGGCCTTCACGATGCCACGTCCGGAGATGATGACCCCGACCGGAGCGCCCTTGAAGAACGGCAGATCGTCGGCCTTCACGCCGCCGGTGACGGTGACCATGAAGCCCATGTCGTGCAGCTCCTTGATGCGTTGGATGTCGTTGGGGCCCCAAGTGAGCTTGCCGGCGACTTCCGCGTCACGGGAACGGTGGACGATGACCTGCGTGGCACCGAGACGACGCCATTCGCGGGCCTGATCCGGATCATACTTCTCACCGAGCTCGATCTGCACCTCGCCGCCGAACTCGTTGGCGACCTTGACAACCTGCTCGACGGTGGTCATCGAGGCACCGGCCACCACGGAGACCCAGTTCGCACCGGCCTCGAAGCAGTTGCGGGCGATCAGGGCGCCGGCCTCGGCGATGCGCACGTCGGCCAGGATCGTCTTGTTCGGGTAGAGGGCACGCACCTCGCGCACGGCCTTCAGGCCCTCCGCGATGATGAGGATGGTGCCGCACTCAATGACGTCGACCTGGCTGACCGCCTGGTTCAACGGACGTAGGGCGCTCGGCATATCGGTGGTGTCCAGCGCGATTTGCAGCATTGGACGTTGCAACTTCTCTGCCATTGAAATCAGCCTTCCTTCTTGAAGGTGAAGAACTTGGCGGCGTTCTTGATCAGGAGCTTGTCGACGTACTCGGGGTCGAAGCCCTCGTCGATCATGCGCGGGCCGTCGACGGCGGGGTTGTAATCCACGCCGGAGACGGAGCCGTAGGCCTTCTGGTAGGAGCGCTTGCCGGAATCGGTGCCGAGCAGGATGCGGTCTTCGAAGCCGTCCTTCTTGAACGCCCTGAGCTCCATCATGCGGTTGGAATCAGGCTGGTACTTGATGCGGTTGGTGCCGTCGATCTCGAGGTAGACGCCCAGGTCGAGGATCTTCTCGAGGTAATAGACATCGGCGTTGCGCTGGATGTGGCCGATGGCGATCTGGTCGGCGGGCACGCCCTGCTTTAAGAGCTCCTGGGCCTGCTCGAGACCGCAGGTGCCGTAGGTGGTGTGCGTGTTGACCGGGGCGCCGGTCTCGATGGCGGCGGCTGCGGCGGCCTCGAGGCACTTGTGCTCGAACGGGGTGATCTCGCCGTAGGCGGTGCCGACCTTGATGACGCCGGCCTTGTAGGGAGAACGGTTGACGAACGGGCCGGTGTAATCGTTCTGGTCGACGCCCTCGCGGATGTCGGCGATGACCAGCTCGGTGATCTGGTCGACTGAATAGCGGTTGACCCAATGGGACTGGGTCTCCAGATAGACATGCTCACGGTGGAAGCCGGTGGCGCCGATGACCTTCAGGTCCTTGACGTTCTTGGCGACCTCGGCGAGCTTGGCCGGGTCACGGCCGCAGTTGATGGGGCACATATCGACGATGGTGCCGCCATATTTGCTCCACTTCTTCGAGGCTTGGGCGAAGCGCGTGGCTTCCTCTTCGGCCTTCTCGACGGAATCAAGCTGATGGTCGCCATCGATGTAGACCTCACCGGCGCCAACGCGGATGAGATGGTCGTGGGCGTCGACCACGCCGAGGGTGCTCGGGTCGACATCGCCCAGAATTGTACGTGCAAACGACATTGCTGCTCCTTATTTGATTCACAACTGTTAATTTGTGGCGTGCCTTCCGCCAGTCGCCAATCATGGAGGCCGGCCGTCGGTACTCGCAAACCCTTCACGTAATGAACTTGTCCGGATCACAGATTTCGCGCGCCGAAATCAATTCACGCACTTTGTAATCTCGTCCACTGCGTTTCAATTGCTACAGTATGCGATTGCGGAGGGAATGACCCGTATGACGATGAACAGATGTTCACCATAATGTATTACATATATTTCGCTGTGTATTGAAATTCTTATATATAACAGGATAAAATCTCTCGAATCGAGTTAAGATGAACACATGTTCAGCGACGATTCATTGGCGACAAGCTCATCGCGGCATCATATCGAGCTGATGCTGCATGTGGCGCGCTCCTACTATCTCGACGACAAGACGCAGGCCCAGATCGCCCGCGACATCGGCTATTCGCGGCCCACGGTCTCCCGGCTGCTCAAGGAATCCAGGGATTCGGGCATGGTCCATATCTCCATCGGCCATGAATTGGAGCGCATCCGCGAGCTCGAGCAGCAACTGGAGCGCAAATACGGCCTCAAGCACGTACGCGTGGCGGCGGTGCACGACAACGAAAGCTCCGTGCAAGTCGTGCCGAGATACGCGGCAGCGCTGTTCAGCGAGCTGTGCAAGCCGGATTCGCTGATCACCGTCTCCAACGGACGGGCCGTCGCGGCGACGGTGCACGAGATGCCGATCTGCGAATGGCCGAAAACCAACGTCGCGCAGATGATCGGCGCGCTGAGCCCGGACAACCCGATGATCGACTCCCCCGACATCTGCCGCATGCTCGCCAGCAGGCTCGGTGGCACCTTCACCTCCCTACCCGCGCCGATGATCCTCTCGAACGCGAAGATCGCGAACAGCATGCGCAAGGAGCCGCAGATCGCCACGGCGCTGGCGCTGGGAGGCGGGGCCGATATCGCCATCGTGGGCGTCGGTGCCGCGACCGATGACAGACTGGGACACATCTTCGATGAATACGTGGACCCGGCGACCGCGCGCACCCTGCATCAGCGCGGGGTCATCGGCCACATCTGCGGCCATCTCATCGACGCGGAGGGCAACCTCGTCCACTCCGATCTTTACGAGCGCACGATCTCCATCGACCTTGAGCGGCTCAGGAAAATCCCCATGGTCATCGGGGTGGCGTGGGGGCCGGTGAAGGTCAATGCCATCCACGCCTGCCTGGTCGGGCACCTCATCTCCGCGCTCGTCACCGACCAGAAAACCGCCGAGGCGTTGCTGGCAATATGAAATCCATTTATCGTCCAACCCGCCGAATTGTGCTTGGGATTGGGTTGTACTAGAATATGTAACGTTGTCTTGAGCGATGAACTCAAGGACATGGGGCTGTAGCTCAGTTGGTAGAGCGCTTCGTTCGCATCGAAGAGGTCGTGGTTTCGATTACCATCAGCTCCACTTCTAGGCCGGAAACGTTGAAATCTCAACATTCCCGGCCACTTTTTTTACCCGAAAAAGGGTGTAGAAAGGGTGTAGTTCCGGCGGGCGTGCGTGCTATGATGGCGGCATGACGGACGACATGACGAAGGCGCTTTACGGGGGCGACGGCGGGAGCATCTTTTGGTCTCCCACATACCACACATACGTCGCGCGATGGCCGAAAGGTCAATACAAGCACCGCATCGAAGGACGCGGCAACACGCCAAAGAAGGCTCTCCAAAACCGTGCGAAACACCTCGCCGCGTATCTCGCCGACCCCGACAGCAAGGAACGGGACATGACGGTGAGGACGGCACTTGAACGCTACCTCGCCGAAAAACGGGAGGGCAACGCAAGGGCGAACACCATCACGCGCAAGACCGAACGGCTCGGACGGTACCTCGCCCCGTACATGGGCATGAAGCTCACGGACGTCAACCGTGGCACGTGCATGGCCGTCATCACGACGGCGAAACATAACGCGAAGACCGATAACAGCCGCATCGGCCAACAGATGTACTCCGAACTCAACCAATGGTTGGAATGGTGTCTTTCCAACGATTACATCACCGACAACCCGGTGAAACGCATAAAACTCGATGACCGGCCACGATACGTGTCGAAGGCGCGTGAGGCGACGGAGGAATACATCGAGCAACGTATCACGATGGGCAAGTGGCTATTACGACATACGGTCGAGCACATGGCCGACTACGGCACGACCTACGGCATGGTCCTCGCCGCGTCCATGGGTCTACGAGCGGGCGAGATACGCGGGCTATGTTGGGACGTCTTCGACCATCTTTTCGATGATGATTTCGACCACACTCGGATACATGTCCGACGTCAATATGACCGTGATGCGCAGACCGGCGAATGGATTCTCCGAGACTATACGAAAGGCCGGAAGCGCACCATACCGGTTCCGAAGACATGGGCGGAGGATTGGATATCATACTACACTTGGCAATGCGAGAGGTACCATCTCACGAACTACCAAGGGTATTGCTTCATCGACGAAAAACAGCGACCGCTCACCGGCGGCAAACAGCAAAAGCTATGGAACGAGGTCAAGGAGGCGTACATACGAGACGGCGGCGGAGACCCCAAAATCGACGGGTCGATGAGGCTCCATGATATGCGGCACGTGTCGGCGTCGTTGATGGTGATGGGAGGCGCGACCGTCGAACAAGTACAAGTCATCCTCGGGCACATGTCCCCGAACATGACGGAGTATTACACGCACCTCTCCGAATCCTTCGAACGGAGCGCCATCAACCATCTCCCCGAACTCATGGAGCACGGCGACGAATACGATGCCATCATGTCCGAATCCATCGCGGCGGACGTCAACACGAACCCGCACACCGAACCGTCATACGCCGATACGACGGCCGACGAAAAGGAAATCCGAGAGGAGAACGGACGGTTCGGACTCCCCCCGGAGTTCTTCAAATGACCGTCATCCCTTCGGATTCGTAATATGGACGAACCCTTCCGGCACGTCGCCCATGCGGGCGTATTGGCGGTCATAATACGCTTCCTCAGCGGCGTAGTACGCTTCCTCGGCGGCTTCCGCGTCGGCCTTCTCCTTCGCGGCGGCGTTCGCCTCGGCTTCCGCACGGCGACACGTTTCGGACCATTCGTCGTATGACTTCCAGCCCCTATCACGCCACCAATCCCGAGGATGCCGACGCAACGTGTCATCGTCCTCGTCATCGCCGATGATGTAGTGGTCGGTGTCGGGCGGTTGCACCCGTTCCAACCATTCATCATGCGTCTCGTTGTTCCGGCGCGAACCCGCATCGTCCGTATCGTCGGCGGACGTGAAGGCGTCCTTGCCGTCGAACAAGCACGCGATGACGTCAGCCACGAGGTCAAGCGAGATACGCCACGTCTCGGGCGGACCGGGGCGACCGTCGTCATTGTGCCACGCCACGTATTCGCAAGCATCGACCACATCATCGAGCGGCACCCCCAGATTCTCGGCAAGGTTGCCGAGGGTTTCGGCGGGCATTCCATCACGCATACGACACTCCATAATGATTCTCCTTCTCTTAACCGCCGGCACCTTGTCGGCGGAAACGTCTACATGTGTGGACTCACGAGGTGAGTTCGAAATCCGAGGGCGACGGTTCGTCGAACGTGATGGCCGCGAGGTCCTCACGCGTTTCGACGTGAATCGTATGGGCACGGACACGGCGCATCCACGTCTCGTGTTCGGTTTCATCACCGCAATAGAAGCCGTCCGGCGGCCAGTTCGAAATGATGATGACGCGCGTATACGCCGCACGTGCGTCGTGGTACCTTGCGGGCAAGGACAGCGGGTACGGGTCGGTCCATTGATTGAGGTCGGTGAGGTTGATGCCCGCCCGAAACTCGTCTATCACGACGGTGGATTGGTCGGTATAACCGTCCCATTTCACACGGCCGGATACGGGTCTCGGCAACACGTAGAGGTCATCGGCGGCGACGATATGGTGGACCCACCACGATTTGCCGATGCCGGACGGACCCCACACGTAATACACCTTTAGAGGGCGGTCGGATTCCGTGAGTTCTTTAAGTTTTTCGCGGCGTACGGTGGCCTCCAGGTCGCGCGCCCATACCATGACGTGCGCGAGTTTCGGCCCGAGTTCGGGGTCAAGAAGAATGTCATCGACCGTCCGACCGCCTCGGATTTCGTCGGAGATGTCGCGAAGGTCGTTGCGTTTCCCGGATTGGTCGGCGACGTCGAGCGCCGTCAACCCGTGCGTGTCGGGGATGGATTCGACGCGCGTCTCCGGCTTGTGCACGTATTGCCACGTTTGCCTTTTGTCTTTCGGAGTGGCGGGTATCGCTTCGAAGAACACGTCGTTGCCGCCATGCTTCTTCAGACGGTTCTTCATCGTCGTCCATGCGAGGGGTGAATCGGTGTGGACGAACACTTGGTAATGCGGGTATCCGGTCGGATTCTTCGCCGTTGACTTCGACCCCTTCTCGCGTTGCCCGGCCCACTTCATGTCCTCCAACATCGCTTCAAGGTCGGCGACCGTCCGTTCATGCCCATCACCATCGGTGAGCGGAACGGTGAGCAACCACCACCGGCTTTTCTCGTTCTTCTTCATCTTCATCGTTTTCGTCTTCCCGTTCCCATCGTTCATGCGGTCATGGTAGCCGCGCAAACACGAATCCCCGCGAATCCCCGCGAATCCCCGATTTGCACAGAGGTGGATTGGTTGCACAGAGGTGGGGTGTGCAAAATCGACCCCTCGAAAACGGCGGAATACCAACGTTTTCGGGACATGTTGCACATTGCACGGAGGTGGCTAATAACATTAAGGCCGCTTCGCGGCCTAGCCACCTCCCGGGCGCCTCCGGCGCCCCGGTACCGGCGCCGAGGTCATCGTACGAGGCGGCACCCTCCGCACCATGGCACCGGCGCCTCTCCGGTCGGGTCGGCTTACGCGCCTCGCCTCGTCGCCTCCGCTCACGCGTCGGCTCCTTGGGTCGGTGCGGCGCCTCCCCGCCGTCGGGCACCCGAACCACGGCACTTGCGGGCACCGGCACGCACTACACCCCGACACCGGTACCGATAGGGCACCGCGACACCCGTACGGTCGGCATCACGCCAAATGGTCGAAATCCATCCGGTAATGCAAGTAGTCCTCCAACGATTCGTCATCCCGGCGGTCGCGAGGGACGCGCATCTCGCCCCGGCGTTCGTGCCACTCGGCGCGGTGCGTCGGGTCAATCAGGCCGTCGGGCGACCACGGCTCCTTGCCGGGTTTCGCCCCGATGTCGCGGTAATCTTCGATATCCGAGGCGTCGGTGTCGGGGGTGGGGTCGGTCAGATGACGAGTTCGCGCGTCGGTTTCCCGGGCTTCGGCGACCGGGGTTTCGCGGATTCCGGCGTCGCGGGTTCCGGGGTGCGCTTGGGATGTTGATAGCCGCCCGTCGCCCTCGGACCGCAATGGTCCTCCATCTTGTCGAGCGCCGCCATCGCCTCCGAGGTCATGTCCAGCCGCGACGCGCCCGACGAATCCAGCTCGGCCGGATGGACGAACGTCAACACGTAATCGCACATTATCACCTCCGCTACATGGGACATCGTTTCGTCCCTCAGCACCGCGAGTTCCTTCAGCGCGGCCTTGGTTCTCCGGTCGATGTAGATTTTCGTCGGCACGAACCTTTCCCTTGTCATCGTTCTCTCCTTCTCCTTCTTCGTCGTCATACAAGACGGCTATCTTGTCCAACATTTCCAACGCGAGGTTGCCTTGCGAGACCGCATGGGCGTACATGTGCTCCGCCGTGTCGTATGACGGCTCCAGCACGCGCACCCATGTTGGTACATGGTCAACTCCTTCGACATACCACCCGTTGATGGCCGTGTGGCCGTGGCCGGTAGGGTCAGGCCACACGCGGTGCGGATGTTTGTAATCCGGCCACGTCATCACTTCGCCGCCTTCTCGCCGTCATCCACGGCATGAACCGAATCCGCGACCACGCTATAGGCGATGCGGTGGTTGTTCGCGACGAACACCGTAGCCACGGGGTTGACGAGTTCGATGCGCTTCGGGGCGAACGGCGTCGCGATGATGGGCGCCGTCGGCTTGTTGCGGAGCTTCACGTACACGTTCACGGCGTATCCCTTTTCATCAGCGGCGAACACGCCACGGACGGGGAACACGGGCTTCCCGTCCACGAGCTTGGTTTCGTCCGAGCCGTAAACCTTCGCGGGCTCCATCTTTCCGGGGTCCAAGGTGTCCGTGATGCCGAGTTCGACAACGGTTTCAATCTTCAACGTGGTAGCCATGATGTCATTCCTTCCATCGATGCGATGCCTTTCATCGCAATCACCCGTCATCTAACAAGTCCCGGGCCCGGTTCCGGGCCTATAGACCCGTAATGTGATGCAGCTCACATTTTTATTACGCCGGGCGACCCAGCGCCCGGCTACCGGCGGAACATCACGGCGGAGAGGTTTTAGCAATGAGGGGATGGTAAAGCGTGCGTCCCGAGGCACCGAGACCGACATCAACCCCGTGGTCGCATCCGAAAAGGGTGTAGAAAAGGTGTAGTTTCAAGGACGAAAAGCATGGAAACCGGCAGAATCACGGGTATATCAACGATTCACAACGATGGGAATCGATTACCATCAGCTCCACTTCGTGGGTTTGGAAATTTTCCACGTTCTAGGGTGATTCAAACATTAATGAAGATGTGTCACTTTTATTTTCCTTGCGCTCAATTGGAACACAAGAGTGATAGCTTAGATTATAACGATTAGGCAACGGGTAACTGATGGAGGCGGAATGAGCACCGAAACATACGATCCCATGATTTACGACGCCATGCGTGAAACCGCAAACCGACTCGTCGGAAAGTACTCACGCAGACTCAAGCAATCTTCTGATGCGACTCAGCGCGAAGCCTTACTCAAAAACATCAGCGGGGTACGCCGCTGGGTCTCCAGCATCGACGCGAACGACAAACAGTCCGTACTCGACGCGACCAGTCAATTACGACAGTGGTGCGACGATCAATCTGTGTTGTTGCAGGTTGAGGAACTGGCGATGCGCCTTACTGGAAAGCACGATGATAAATCTGACCGACAAGCGGTATATGCCTGATGGCCAGGATTCTCTCTGGCGCAATCTTACAAGCTATTTTCAATACAGAAATAGCGCCCATTCTTGATGCTGAAATTGCAGGCAAAACCAGAACCGAACAACCTGTTTTGTTTATGGTCGGAGCCCAGCCCGGAGCCGGAAAAACCAAAGCCATCGCGAACATAGCCTCTCAGAACAACGCGATAGAGATAAACGGCGATGATCTAAGGACCCATCATCCCGATTACGACCAGCTAATGGATACCAATCCTTTGCTGATGCCCTCGGTCACGAGTCAGGCTTCAGGCGCTTGGGTTGGCATGTCCCTTGATTATCTCAGACACCGGCGCGTAAGCACCATTATCGAGACGACTTTCAACCATCCGGATTCCAACGTCAAGACACTGCGTGACTTTCATCAGGCAGGATTCCAGACTCGGCTCATCGCCCTTGCGGTTCCTCCGATGCTCTCCCTCACCAGTATCATCACACGTTATATACGGCAGGTTGAAACCAACGGAAGTGGGCGTTGGACCAATCCCGAGTACCACGACGAAGCCATGCAGCAGATTCCCCAAACCTTACGTCTGCTTTTGAAAACCGGTAACGTTGACATGGCAAGCATTGCGAATCGCGACGGCGACATACTCGAAACCATTGAAGCCAACACAGCCGAAGTGGACGACCAACTCATTGAAAAGTTACTGAACACATTCGCTAACTCCACGAGTACCGACACCATAAATTCTGGCCAAAAACAAATCTTCAAGGACAACCTTGAAGAGATTCAGACATTCCTTGAATCACATCCCGATGAATCCGCGTTGATTCAACCTGTATTTGAACGACTTCAACATATTGCCGATAAACCATCAAAAGAGCCGGAAAATACATTCTAGGTACACACACAGGTACACAAAAACCCAGTAAGGCCAGTAATCGTTGAAATATCAATAGATTATGCGATTACCTCAGCTCCACAAGCAAGGTTTCCAGCGTTTGCCGGAAACCTTTTCTATTCCCCGAACTTGCGCTGGCTCACGACTTCATTGTGGACAAGCGCTGTTCGGCGTAGCGCTCCAAGACCTCGGCGGTCAGGCCATCGTAGTTGTTGATCGAGGCGAACTGGGGGCCGGCGGAGGTGTCGGTTTTGATGAAACCGGTCTGGGCGATGGTCGTCGCGCCGGAGCCGACCGCGGACTGGATGCCGGTCATGGAGTCTTCAAGAGCGACGCACCTGGCCATCTCATGATAGAAACGGGCATGCGCCGAAGCGATATCCTCGTCATCGGGGGAAACATTTTTATCTGCTTGATCACCGTCATCTTGGCGATTTAACTGACCGAACGGCGAATCCGCCATGCCGTTGGCCACGGCGATGTCGTGCGGCAGCTCGACGCCGACGACTTCCGCGGCCGCGATGTACGGCGCGGGGTTGGGCTTCTTGGGCAAGTCATCCTCGCCACAAACGTAACCGACGAACGCGCCTTCGGGCGCCTGGCGCACCAGGTTCTCGGCCATGCGCCGCGGCGACGCCGTCACCAGAACCGACGGAATACCAGCGGAAACCAACGAACGCAAGACGTCCTCGACGCCGGCGATCCATGGCATGTGCTCGGCCTCCATGCGCGCGACGCCTTCGATCAAACGGCGCTGCACCTCCTGAGCCGGCAGTTTCGTGCCCTTCTCGATCATGAGTTCCGCGACTTTCGGCACGGGCTTGCCGGAACAAGTCCAGCCGATATCCTCGCTCCAATAGCCGCCGTGCTCGCGCGCGAGATTGACCTCAACCGTGTGCCAATAAGGCTCCGAATCAATCAACGTGCCGTCCATGTCCCAGAGCACAGCCCTCAACGTCCGGCCTTCATTCATTCCACTATCCTGCCGCTGCAAAACCAAAAAGAATCCCACCTCGCCATATTCTTCATGCCAGCTATTCGTATAATCGCTATGACACATTACGCCGGCATTGTTTCATATTCCCTACATCTCTATCATGCCATAAGCACCCGCTTAATGACTTTGACCAATATACAACCACGTAACCCGAGATGTAATACAATTTGTTATAAAGAACCGAACTTGCATATTTTTCTAGCATCAGCGAAAATTATGCGAGCAAATGACCGCTGCCCGCAACGTAACGAACCGCTTCCAGCATTCACCTTCGAATACGCCGGAAGCGGTCACTGAAGAATCTGCCGGCCTTGAACGAGCGAACTCTCTACCATATTCGTCCTGGCCGCGCCAAATGGACGAATGGCAAGATTCACCTACCGATCTCCAACCGATAAGACAGAAAGCTCTGACAAACGCGATTGCAGCCAGCGAGCGCCACTACATATCGCCCCTGACTTTCGCATAGTTCTCGTAGACTTCCGGGGTCGGAGTCCCCGTTTGGACGGCCTCGATCTTGAGCTTCCATTGCGGCGGTTCCTCTTCGCCGCTCAACACCCAAGCGGCCTGGCGCGCGGCCCCGATGGCAACATACTCGTCTTCGACCGGAATACTGACAGGCATCTCCAAAATCGCCGGCGCCAAAATCCGCACCGCCTTCGATTTAGCCCCTCCACCAATCAGAAGGATTCTGGTGATCCCGCCATCGAACTGCTTGATGAGCTCCAAACAATCGCGAACCGAACAGAGCAATGCCTCGACGAACGCCCTCGCCACGTTTTCAGGCGTCGTGTTGGAAAGGGTCATACCCGACAAAGCGGCGTTGGCATTGGGCCGAATCGGAATGTACTCGCCATCGAAATAGGGCAAAAGCGTCAAACCTTCCGCCCCCGGCACGCTGGAGAGCGCCAACGACGACAATTCCTCATAGCCAACCGACAACAGCTTGCAGCCAGCGTCAAGGACGCGAGAGCCGTTCAGCGTCCCGGCTTCGGGCAGATAATGCCCGGTGCACTCAGCGTATCCGGCAAGCATTCCAGTGGGATCATACACAGGTTCCGGAGCTATCGCCTCGGCGACGGCGGAAGTTCCCAGCGAAATGCTCGCGTCACCCGCCACCATGTTCAGGCCGAATGCGGCGATCTCGTTGTCCCCGCCTCCCGGGCCGATGAGGCAACCACCGTCGATGGCGGAGCCAGCCACCTCTGCCGATGCCTTGAACGGTGAGGCCTCCCTGGGCCCCAGCACCTTGGGCAGGATGACGTCATGCCTTCCCAGCGCCATATCGATAAAGTCATACAAATATTCATTATTCGCGGCATCGAAATATCCCGTGCCGGAAGCCTCGGAACGATCGGTGCACAGAGCGTCGAGATGCGCGTCCTCGCCGTCATCCACGGGGCCAAATCCCGCGATTCTCCAGCTGAGCCAATCGTGCGGCAAGCAGATGGCCGCGATGCGTTTGGCGTTCTCCGGCTCGTGCTCGGCCACCCAGGCAAGCTTCGGGATGGTGAAACAAGTAACGGGCGCCGACCCAATGGCATGGACCCAGCGCTGCTTGCCCCGTTTCATGATTTCGGAATCCTCAGGATTCCCGGAATCCTCGCTCGCGCCCATCGGAGTGCGCCAAGGACCTTTCGGAAGATGATTCAAGTCGTCGACGGCGCCAAAAAGCCGGATCATCTCATCCGATTGCGGCGTGCAACGTGTGTCATCCCATAGAATGGCGTCACGGATAACCCGTCCGTTCCGGTCAAGTAGCACAAGGCCATGTTGCTGGCCGCCAACGGAAATCGCCGAGACGTCATCAAGCCCGCCGGCTTCCTTGCAAGCCTTCAAAAACGCCTGCCACCAGTATTCCGGGTCGACGCTGGTGCCAACAGGGTGTTTCGCCTTGCCAAATCGGACAAGTTCACCGGTGGCGGCGTCAGTCACGCGCACTTTTGTCGATTGCGTCGAAGTATCGACTCCGGCGACCAGTTTCCTGCCTTGGCTGTCGGTTGAATTTCCTACCATGCTTCCTCGATTCCTGACTACGCCATCAGTTTCTGACTACGCCATCGTTGCGGCGATTTTCGCTTCCGCCTTCCAGCAAAACCGCCAACTCAATTATTCCAGATTCGCATGCCTGGCAAACATCGTTTCTGTCGTCTCCCCAAGCTGGGACATAAGGATGAGGACCAGGGCGTCAAAAGTAAGCCAGCAAAGCTGCTCAAAAAGCGTGCCCATGGGCTGCCGCGAATCTACTGTTCCATCACGAGAATCCGGGCGCTTGGCGCTTCCGGGGATCTTCACGACGATATCGGACAATTCGCCGATGGGCGCTTGCGGCGCCATCGTAAGAGTCGCCACCTCAACTCCAAGCTGCTTGCATTTCTGCGCCATCGCCAACGAAACCGTTGTCGTGCCGGAGCCTGAACAGATTATCAGCAAATCATTTTTTTGTATAGAGGGGGTAGTTGGCTCCCCGACAAAATACGCGATTTTCCCAAGGTGCATCAAGCGATTTGAAAACGCCTGGGCCGCAAACCCCGAACGCCCCGATCCCGCGACGAATACCCGCTTGGCGGCTACAATCGCGCGCGCCAAAGCCTTCAGGCTTTCGTCGTCTATCTGGACGTAGTACCTATTGATTTCTCCGACAATGAGTTCAAGTTCTTTGTTCATGGCTAGACTGCTTTCGGCCGATTCTGGTGAATCCGGTTGGCGAGCAATTCGGCTTCCACCGCCGGATCCTGCGCGTGGGCTATGCCACCTCCGACGATGATGACATCCGCTCCAGCGTCAATATAATCGTCGACGGTATGCAGGTTGATTCCTCCGGCCACCGCTATTTTGGAAGACCGGGAAATCGACTTCATCAATTTCAGATCATCAAGCGGGGTACGGCCCTGGGCCTGCAAATCCACGCCGGTATGAACCGCGATATTGCGCACGCCTATCTGCTCCAATTGCGGGATGCGGACAGCCGCATCGGGGACGCAAATCATGTCCACGACCACTTCGCCGCCATATTTTTCCGCGGCCTGAAGGCAACCCTTGATCGTACCCAGATCGGAAACGCCAAGCACGGTCACGTAGCGGGCTCCCGCACGAAACGCCAGTTCCGCCTCGTACTCACCCGCATCCATGATTTTGGTATCGGCGAGTATATCGATATCGTCGAATTTTTTCTTGAAGGTTTCGACCGGGTGCACCCCTTCAGCCATGACAAAAGGAGTGCCGATTTCAACGATGTCGACGTATTGATGCACTTTCGAGATGAGATCGACTCCCTGTTCGATATTCATCTCATCAAGAGCAATCTGTAATTTCATAACAACATTTCTTTCTGGATTAAATGAGGCAGGGACTGATACTCACGAATCCATATACTGGTTGACGTACCGCCATAAATCTCTTCCGATGATGGCTTCGCCGATTCCCACCTGCGCAATTTCCTGCAGCGATGAAAGCTTCACACCGCCATCAACCGTCCTCGGCTTTTCGATGGGAGCGATTCTCTTCAAAAGCCCGAAATCAGCGACGGTCCCCGCAGTGCCCGGATTACTCAGCATTTGCAGGACTCCATCAGCTTTGCCGACTAGCTCGGAGGCAGCAGCCGGCAAAGTCTGAGGAGCGAAACCAATCCACAGATCGACATTATTCGCATGCGCCAATTCCTGTGCCTTCTCAAATTCCGAAATCGACGCATCCAATGTAGGCGACAAATCCTCCACTTGGACAACAATCCGGCGAGGCCGATATTTCATCAGCTTCTCCACCCAGGCAAGCGGATTGCGAACCATGAGGTGGATCTCAACCTTGTCGTGTTCATTGTTCAGGTGGTCCAATATTTGCGGGGACACCGCTTTCCCTATCGGGTAGCTTTCGTCGACGATGTCGACGTGTATCCATGCCCCACATTGGTATAGAACCGTTGCGTAGGTCAAACGTTGGCTTTCCGGCGCAGCAAGAATGCTGCCGGATAGATTCAACGGAGCGTCGGATACCAGCGACGTTATGCGATCACTCATTTCTTTCCACTCCATGGCCTACGCAGCCGTCCATTGGTCATAATGCCGACCATCAATCATCATGCATTATCCTCGCTTTGACTCCATGCGAGCTTCCTCAGCTGTGATTGTGACGTCTTTCCCGCGGGGAACGGGCCGGCGAGGACCTTGCCTTCGCCGAGGACCAGAACCTCATCGGAAATGTCAAGGATCTCCTCCTCCTCGGAAGAAACCATGACGATGGTCATATCATTTTTCTGGGCTAGAGAACGGAGGATTACATGAATTTCCTCTTTGGCTCCGATATCGACACCCTTGCTCGGCTCGTCAAGCAGGAGTATATGCGGCCGCTGCGCAAGCGTGCGGGCCAGCAAAACCTTCTGCTGATTGCCTCCGGAAAGGGATTGGACCGGGTTTTCCGGCGCTCCTTTCAGCCCAAGCTGCTTCAGGATGTCTCCGGTATCCTGACGCATCGTGGACTTGTTGAGGAACCCCGACTTGGAATACCGTTTAAGCTCCGGGAGCCCGACGTTCTGGTAGCTGGACATCAGCGGGACGATACCGTCTTTTTTCCGTTCCTCAGTGAGGAACGCGATTCCACGCTGCATGGCGTCTTTGGGCACCTTGGGCGTAAACGGTTTCCCGTCGACCTCGATTGTCCCGCCCGTGGCTGGCGCGATACCCGCGATGGCGCGAAGCGTCTCGCTTTTACCAGCGCCACCCAAGCCGTAGATTCCGAGAATCTGGCCGGATTTCGCGGTGAAACTGATATCTTGCAGGATTCCTCCGTTAAGATGTTCCACCCGAAGCGTTGTCTTCCCATCACTATGCTTCTCCTGCTGGGTTTCGACGTCCAGATCCTGGGAAGCCTTCGCGTAATCGACACCGGCGATGGCGGTGACCACGGCGTTGCGATCAACGGTCGCGGTAGGCGCGTCAATGACAACCTCGCCGTTCATCAAGGCGACGATACGATCCGCCACCTGATAAAGTTCGTCGAGTTTGTGGTTGACGATGAGAATGCCAATGTTCTTGGTCGTCGCCAGCTGCTTCAGATAATCCATAAGGGAGGTTACCTGATCGCCCTCGAGCGAAGTCGTCGGCTCATCCAGCAGCAAGTAACGGGTGTTCTTGCTGCAGGCGATGGCGATTTCCAAAAGCTGACGGGTCGCAACCGAATACGAGCCCACCTGCTTTTCCACATCGACATCAAGACCGAAATCGCCAATCACTTTCTTGGCCTTCTCGATCATGTCCTTTTTGTCGAGCATGCGGCCGTGGTTACGTTCCTCACGGCCAAGCCACATGTTCTGGGCGACGGTCAGATTCGGCATGAGCGACAATTCCTGATACACAGTCGAGATACCTTGCGATATCGCTTCTGAAGGATCAGAGAATGAGACTTCCTCACCATCCAATCGCAGACTTCCACCGCTTTGTCGATGGGCCCCCGAAAGAACCCTCAATAAAGTCGATTTGCCTGCGCCGTTATGGCCGACGAGACCGACAATCTCACCAGGGTGAATTGTCAGTGAAACGCCTTTGAGCACAGGCACGCCGACATAGTCTTTTTCGATGGAAATCGCCTGATAGCACTTCTTACTGTTCATATCGTTCTTCCGTGCTTCAATCGAATTCTCTGTCATCGTCTCAGCCTACTTGTCCCTGACCAGGCTTCTGACCGGAAACAAATTCCTTAAGAGGACGCAGAATATTCGGCTTGACTTTTTGACCCTTGACGTACTTGACGATCTCTCGGACCACACGACGGCCATAGTCCTCAGGTTCCTGGGCGACGCAACCCATGTACTTGCCGCTGAGCGCGATGTCCGCAGCGCAGAAGCCGTACACCTTGACGTCCTTGCCGGAAGCGTTGACCGCTTCCAACGCGCCCTGGAGGTTAGGACCGGAGGAAGCGAAGATGGCGTTCAAATTGGGGTTGCCCTGAAGCATATCAGTGGTCACATCGAGAGCATCGGTAATCTTGACGTTTCCATCGACGCGGGCCGCGACCTTGGAATTCTTATCAGAGGCGATCTTGGCCTTGAAACCTTCATCACGAGCCATAGCGGCCGCTTCGTCAGGCTCGGTGACCAAACCGATATTGAGTTTGGCGTCCTTGCCCATGTCCTTCATCATCTGCGCGGCGCTCTGTGCGCCACCAGCCTCGTTATCAGCTCCGAGATACTGTTGCACGAACGCGCCCTGCGCCTTCATGGCCTTGGAGTCAACCATGATGTTGACGGTGAAGACAGGAATCTTCGCGTCATTGAATGTACGAACCGTCGCGGCGGCGGGCTCGGACTTCACAGGGTTGAGAGCGACCGCGCAAGGCTTGTTCTGCACCGCGGCCTCAGCCTGGGAAAGCTGCTTCGCATCGTCGTCTTCGGCGATCAGCACTTCCGCCTTCATGCCGTGGGCCTTGGCCTCGTCTTCAAAGCCATGCTTCATCGCGACGTAATACGGATTGGTCTGGTTAGGCAGCAGTACGGAGATCAGCGGGGTTCCGGATTTGCAGGATGCGGGGATCTGGAGTGCGGCACTGTCCTTCTTTGCATCCGCAACGCCACTATTGACGCCGGAGCAAGCCGTCAGGGAAAGACCGAGCACAGGGGCCAGGCAGATGGCGGCGACTTTCATCATTTTCTGTCGTTTCATAATTTTCACTTTCTTCTTAAACATCTATGTTTAACTACTAAATTTTTTAATAGGACGAAACTTTACTTTTTGGGCTCTTTACCTCCATCAGTTTCCGCGGCCTTTGTCACCAAATCAGCCGTCGCATCAATGTGCTTTTTCTTACCAAACGAGATACGGGACTTATTGGTGTCGAACAGAACGCCAACCAGAATGATGACGCCAATCACCAACGGCTGCCAATAGCTGTCAACGCCGATAACGTTCATACCATTGGAGACCTCGGCGATGAGGAGCGAACCGATGAACGCTCCGAGGATGGTGCCGACGCCACCGAACAGGCTGACGCCGCCGACGACGGCCGACGCGATGGAATAGAACTGTTCGTTGCCGGAGCCTGCTGTCGGGTAGCCCACCATGAGCCTGGAGGCCGTGATCACGCCAGCGAAGCCAGCGCAGATGCCCGAAACGACGTACACGAAAATAGTTGTCCGCGCGATATTGATACCGGCGAGGCGGGCAGTGTCCGCGTTGCCGCCAACGGCGTAGACGTGAACACCGGTGGCCGTATTGCTAAGCACCACACCGATGATGACCGCGGCGATAACCACCATGATGATCGGCATGGGGATGCCGAAAATGGCACCGCGTCCAAAGAACGCGAACATCGGATCCGAAACGGTGACAGACTTGGCCTGGGTCAGGATCTTAGGAATTGACGCGGAAATACCGAACGTTGCGAAGGTGACAATGAACGGCGGCATGTGGCCATAGTGAATGACCGCACCGTTGAACAAGCCCACCAGAATACCGGTGAAGACCGCAAGAAGCGCGGCCAGCCACCACGATATACCAGAGCGCATCGCCAACGCGGCAATCATGCCCGTCAATGCGATATTCGAACCCACGGAAAGATCGATACCGCCGGTCAGCAGCACGCAAGCTTGCCCGAGGGCCAAGAAAGTAACCACCGAGCCGTTGAGCAGCAGCACCTGAAGGTTGCTTGCCGTGCGGAACTCCGGCGAGAGGATTCCCATAAGAACTGCGACGAGCAACACCACTATCAGCACGCCGAGCTCTTGTGGCATCTTAAATTTTGACTTCATGTAAACTCCTTCGTTCATTCGCCAATATCTATGGTGTCTAGGCAATGGCCATTTTAAATGCACGCAATTGAGAATACAAGTCGTTTTTTACGCTCACTTGAGCAAAATTTATATAATTTCCCTTGTATTATGCGGAAAAGTACAGTGTATTATAAAGAAAATTATCAAATGAGCGTTATGATTAATGCACTGCATAAAACAAGGGTGGAATATGAAAAAACAAGACGATAACAGACAATTGGGTGAAATAGCCAGACGTTTTTATATTCTGAACGAAAGCAAGTCGGAAATCGCCACCTCGTTGAACATTTCCCGTTTCAAAGTCGCTCGAATGCTCACGGAAGCCAGGGAAAAAGGCGTCGTCACCATCGAAATACACGACTCCGCGCCAGTCTCCCCCGCCCTGACACAAAAGCTGCAGAAATTCCTCGGCGTCGCGGAAGTCATCATCGTGCCCAGCTCACGCGACATTTCGGTCGAGCGGGATCTGCTCGGCGAAGCCGGCGGAAAATATTTGATGAGCCATATCAGACACGGATCCATCGTAGGGTTTTCATCCGGCAGGACGCTTCTGCCCATTGCCCACCACGTTTCCGGACTTCCCAGCGCGACATACGTGCAACTGACCGGCGTGGTCGGCAACGACCCGACCATTTCCCCCATCACCCTTCTCAGCCAGATAAGCAGCGGGTCCGATTCAACCGCAAAAGCCCTGTTCTCGCCCCTCTTTTCCGCGACCACGACATCGGCGATGGTGGCCAGGATGGAGCCGGCCGCAGCGGAAACCCTTTCCTATTATTCCAAGCTGGACATGGCTTTTCTTTCCGTGGGCTCTTGGAACCCACGACTCTCGCGGCTGACTTCGTTGGTGCCGATTGAGGAGGCGCAAAACCTCGATAAGATAGGCGCCGTGGCGGAATGCGGCGGAATGTTTTTTGACAAAGACGGAAATTACGTTCACTCGCCCATCAACGAACGACGAATTTCCATCAATCTCGATGAACTCAGGAATACTCCGACCGTCGTATTCGTGGCCGGAGGCAAAGAAAAAGCCAAGGCGATTCAGGCCGTGTGCAAATCCGGATTGGCGACATGCCTCATCACCACGGATGAAGTCGCCGAGATTCTTCTCAATTCGCGCACCGATGCAGGCTGAACCCGACGTACGTCAGTCGAAATAGTGGCCCCAGACGACCAGCGAACGGGGGTCGACGAACGGGTCGGATTGGTTGTCGCCACTGGGTTTCGCCGCGTGACGAGGCTTGTGAGCGTTTTCTTGGGACGAGTCGCCTCCGTCCGCTTTCGTTTTCGATGCGTACGGATTGGCGGCATCGTTGGCGTAGTACGGGCGTCCAGGAAGCTCACGGGTATGGGCCTGAACGTCGTGCCGCCAGCGACGGGCCTGACGCGAGCGCTGGATCTCGGTGATGTCTCCGTCGGAATCGGCCGCGAAAACACTGGAGCCACGCGGGCGTTCGAGACGCCTCACCTCACGCCGCAACTGGCGGTTCTCCTCCTGCAGGTCGAGGATGCGCGAGATGCCGGCAAGATTGATGCCGTCCTCCTGGCTCATCTGCTGGGCCTCGGCGAGTTTGCGCACGTCACGAAGGGAGTAGCGGCGGGCACCACCTTCCGTGCGCTGCGGGACGATAAGCCCCTGACGGTCATATTGACGAAGGGTCTGAGGATGGATGTTGGCCAGCTGCGCGGCACGGCCGACGCTGAACACCGGCAGGTCGATATCGAAACCGACGTCGTCGGCACCGTCCAAATCGGCGCGTTGCTCGACCAACGCGACGGCGCACAATCCATATAGCGCCTGCACTTCACGAGAAATCCGAGCCATCATTCACCTCCGCTCGTCATTGCCTGTCACTTCATTCATAACGTATGACGTTGATCTCTTTATCCACCAATGTCATACAAACTGCCTAGCTGACCTACAACCGGTTGATTGGTCCATCCATAATCTTTCCCGACTACAGATAGACCAATCAGACCACGCGAATCACTCGCGCTCTTTGGCCACCTCGTCGACGAACTCGCTGGAGTTCTTGTCGAATTCCTTGGCATCGTGCTTCTGCGCCATGCTGGGCCTGCTCGGCACGCGAATCTCAACGCGTCCGACCAAATCACCATCACGGCCAGGAACACCCTTGCCGCCGACACGGACCTCGGTGCCGCTCGACGTGCCGGCCGGCACGCGGAACGTGACCTCGTTGCCGTCGAAGTCGAGCGCCTTCACGCGGGCACCCGCCACCGCCTCGCCGATAGTGACCGGCAACGGCATCACGATGTTGTTGCCGTCGAGGCTGAACTTCGTGTCGTTCTTGACGTGGATCTGCAGGTACATGTCGCCTGCGCGCCCGCCATTGGAACCGAGCTTGCCCTTGCCGGGAAGTCGGATCTTCTGCCCGTCCTTCACGCCGGCCGGGATGTGGGTCTTGAACTTGCGTCCGCCCGCCTTCAGGGAGACGGTCGCGCCCTTCACGGCCTGGCGGAACGTCAGCGTGATCTTCGAGTTACGGTCCTCGCCGCGCACCGGTTCCTGCGGTTCGCGGTAAGTACTCGACCCGCCGCCGAAACCGGAACCGTAAGGCGAGCCAGCGCCCGCACCCGCGTAGCCACCGGCGCCCTGGCCAGCCGCGTTGCCAAACATCGAGAAGATGTCGTTCAAGTTGGTCGGACCGCCGCCGGAGGTCGAGAAGTGGATGTTGCCAGGGCCACCCGCGCCTCCGCCGAACATCGAACCGAAGATGTCGGAGAAGTCGGAAGCGCCGTAGCCGGAGCCGCCCTGTCCGGAGCCGCCGGCGAACCTTGCGCCACCGCCCGCGAACTGGCGGATCGCGTCGTACTTGCGGCGCTGCTCCTCGTTGTTCAGCACATCGTAGGCTTCCGAGATGTCCTTGAACTTCTCCTCGGCCTCTTTGGTCTTGTTGAGATCCGGATGATACTTACGCGCGAGTTTGCGGTAAGCCTTGGTGATCTCCGCGCTCGTCGCGTCCTTGGAGACGCCGAGCACCTTGTAAAAATCTTTATCTAGCCATTCATTCTCAGCCATATCACTGCCCTCCTTCTCGGGCCCTAAGCCGGTACATTTCCTGCAACGACTCTACAAACGATAAGTGCGACCCTCCGGCCACGCGGGGAATCGCACTTTACGTATTACGTCATTGCGGATACCCGCTAGGCCTTGGGGGAAGCCACCACCACACGGGCGGCCCGGATTACCCGGTCGCCGATGCGATAGCCCGCCTCTACGACGGTGTCCACAGTTTCTTCGGTCGCGTTGGGATCCGGCTTGTGAAGTATCGCCTCGTGCTTCGTCGGGTCGAAGACTTCACCCTTCTTGCCGAACTTCTCCACGCCGAACTTCTCGAACGCCTTGTCGATCTTGTTGGCCACAGCGGCGAACGAATCGTCCAGATCACTGTGCTCACGGATACGATCGATGTCGTCAAGAGCCGGGAGCAACGCGGTCAGCACATCGATGATGCCGTGCTGGCGGAACGTCTCCTGCTCTTTCTTGGAGCGGTTGCGGAAGTTGACGAACTCGGCACGCTCGCGTTGGAGCGCATCGAGATAGTCCGCGGCTTCTTTTTTCGCCTGCCCGAGCGGTGTCAGCGTGTTCTCGCCGTCCTTGCCATCGGCAGCACCGGCAGCATCCGCCTTGCTTGCGTCGCCCGTTGCCTTGTCACCGCTAGCATTAGCGGCGGCTGCGGCACCGGCAGCATTGGCTTGACTATCGCCAGCCTGGCTGTCGTTGGCACCCGCTTGTGCGGAACCGTTGTCTGCGTTCACGTTCGTTTTGTCGTTATTGTTGGCAGCTGAAGCGGCGGCACCCTGTGGGTTCTGCTTCGCTTCGTCGTCGGCCTTGTCATTCGACTGTTCGGAGCTCATTGTTTCACCCGCCTTTTCGCCGGTTGCGCCGGCGCTAGTCTGCTCGGGTTCTGCGGAACCGGCTCCATCCTGGGACCCGCCGAATCCCGCACCCGGCGCATTGAACCCAGCCATCGAGTTGAGCCATGCGTCGTCGGGATCCGGCAGATCCTTCAGATAGTCGTCCTTATCGAACCCGGACATGATTACTTGTTGTCCTTCTTGTCATCGTCGTCGTCAACGACCTCGGCGTCAACCACGTCGTCGTCATCGGACGAGGACGAGCTGGAGCCTGCCGCGCCGGCAGCACCGGCACCCGCGGCGCCAGCGGCACCTTCGGCACCCTGCTGCGCATAGAGCGCCTGACCGATCTTCTGCGAGGAAGTGGTCAGCTTCTCCTGGGCGGACTTGATCTTGTCGATGTCGTCGCCCTTCAGGGCTTCCTTCAGGTCGTTGACATCGGCCGTGACTTCCTTGACGACATCATCGGAGAGCTTGTCCTTGTTGTCGTTGACCATCTTCTCCATCTGATAGGCGAAGGATTCAGCGGTGTTGCGGGTCTCGGCGTCTTCCTTGCGCTTCTTGTCGTCGGCCTCGTGGGCTTCGGCTTCCTTGACCATGCGGTCGATCTCGTCCTTTGGCAGGGCGGATCCGCCGGTGATGGTCATGGACTGTTCCTTGCCGGTGCCCTTGTCCTTGGCGGAGACGTGCACGATGCCGTTCGCGTCGATGTCGAATGTGACCTCGATCTGCGGGACGCCACGAGGAGCCGGAGCGATGCCGGTCAGCTCGAAGGTACCCAAAGGCTTGTTGTCGCGGGCGAACTCGCGCTCACCCTGATAGACCTGAATCAGCACGGAGGGCTGGTTGTCCTCAGCGGTCGAGAAGACCTCGCTGCGCTTGGTCGGAATCGCGGTGTTGCGGTCGATGAGCTTGGTCATGATGCCGCCCTTGGTCTCGATGCCGAGGGAAAGCGGGGTGACGTCGATCAGCAGGACATCCTTGCGGTCGCCCTTGATGACGCCGGACTGCACCGCGGCGCCGATCGCCACGACCTCATCCGGGTTGACAGACTGGTTCGCGGCCTTGCCGCCGGTGAGTTCCTTGACGAGCTCCTTGACGGCAGGCATACGGGTCGAGCCGCCGACGAGGACCACGTGGTCAATCTCGGAGACCGAGATGTTCGCGTCGTGCAGCACGTTGTTGAACGGCGTGCGGCAACGGCCGAGCAGGTCGGAAGTCATTTCCTCGAAGTGTGCGCGGGTCAGCGTCTCGTCGAGGTGGACAGGCGTTCCGTCGGGAGTCATGGCCAGATACTGCATCGAGATGTTGGTCTCAGTGGAGCTGGAGAGCTCCTTCTTGGCCTGTTCCGCGGCTTCCTTCAAGCGCTGCAGAGCGATCTTGTCCTTGGACAGATCGACGCCGTACTTGTTCTTGACCTCGCTGACGAGCCAATCGATGATCTTCTGATCCCAATCGTCGCCGCCGAGCTTGTTGTCGCCGTTCGTGGCCTGCACCTGAATGGTGGCGAAGCCGTCGTCGTCCTTGCCGATCTCCAGCAGGGACACATCGAAGGTGCCGCCGCCGAGGTCGAAGACCAGGATGCGTTCGTCTTCCTTGCCCTTTTCAAGGCCATAAGCCAGTGCCGCAGCCGTCGGCTCGTTGATGATACGCAGCACGTTGAGGCCTGCGATCTTGCCGGCGTCCTTGGTCGCCTGACGCTGTGCGTCGTTGAAGTATGCAGGGCAGGTGATGACCGCGTCGGTCACCGGCTCGCCCAGGTACGCCTCGGCGTCCCTCTTCAACTTCATAAGAATCTGTGCGGAAATCTCCTGCGGAGTCCACTTCTTGCCGTCGATGTCCACCGACCAGTCAGTGCCCATGTGGCGCTTGACCGAGCTGATGGTGCGGTCGACGTTGGTCACGGCCTGACGCTTGGCGACCTCGCCGACGAGAATCTCGCCGGACTTGCTGAACGCGACCACCGACGGGGTGGTGCGAGCGCCCTCGGCGTTCACGATGACCGTGGGTTCGCCGCCTTCGAGCGTTGCGATGCAAGAGTTTGTGGTACCCAAATCAATACCTACTGCACGTCCCATATTCGTTTCTCCTTATTCGTTACGTTTCACATCTGTTCGCTCGGGTCCGGAAGCTGCGCCGAGGCTTTGTTTCTCGTTCGCGGCCCGCATCCAGGTTCGCACCTGATTGATGTTCCAAAACCTGAGCCTACTTCACTCAACTTTGTATTGTCAAATTATATTCCCGAATTTGCGAAAAAACTTGAGTCTTTTTGGCTCAAGTTTTTGAAAAAAGGGATTTTTCGGCCAAGAAACGTTGAAATTCAAAGGATTCAACATACAAATTAGAAAATTCAAATAATGACAGAAATCCGAAACCCGCATTCAAACCGTAACTCTAAACACTATTCGCCGCACAAGTACCGTATACTTTATACTTGTATCCGCAAGGCCCCGTGAAAGTCACTCATGCGAAACATCATGAAACTCCGGGGTCAATTCATTGAAAAAGTACGAGATTCCCCAAATCGAACATCGGTAATGTTATGTTTGGAAACGAAGAAACCAAAATACGTTTGAATTTAGCGAGTATCACTAAAACGTTGCAATACATACTATCCGATTCTCGAACTATACAATTTTCATAAAAGCTACTGATCAATTTGCATAAGTTCAATTAGTCAATCTGCATAACTTTTCCTGTTAGATATAACAAATCAGATTGTTCAATGAAAGTTTCCCAGCCATGATGAACCCAAATACAGTGATTACATGACAGTCGCCTTTTCACCAGCTCAGCCAGATATAGACTCCGATGAAAAGTACGACTATCAACACACCTGCAACGATGGACACAATATTGTTGCGATGGGTACGATCCACCGGTTTGCCGGAAACGTAGGCCAACAACTCCCTGAACGTTATGACATCGAGCTTTTTCTGCAATTTGTCGCAATGAACGGCCGAACCGACAGCGGCGAAAGCCATGGGAATAACGATAAGGCTCCACCAATTGTTCCAATATCGTCCGCGCGTATAAGCATCAACAAAGGCGTACACGACGCAAAATGTGAACAAGACCCACATCACAATCGTCCAGAATAGGATTTTCCGCCTGTTGCGCTTGATTTCCTCGTTCATTTTCTCGACGTCTCCTTTGACCAGTTCGTCCAGGGTGATGCCGAAAAGATTGCCCAGCAGCAGGAGGTTCTGCACATCGGGATAGGTGCGGCCGGTCTCCCAGTTCGAGACCGTCTGGCGCGAGACGAAGATCTTGCCCGCGAGGCCATCCTGAGACAAACCCATTGCCTCGCGATGGTCACGGATCTGACCACCCAACTGCATCTCGACCGCCATCGTCGTACCTTTCCGTCTCTCCCGTTCAACAACCGCCTCGCTGCCATCCGCTTGTTCAAGGGTACTTCAAATCAGTGCCGCTTTCGCAATCCCGAACGAACACCCTTTCACAATCCATCAGCAACCGTTCCGACAATCCCAACGTAACCCAACACGCCCGGACACTCCAAGCCAGAACGCGAAAATCCCCTGCCAAAAGTCTTTGACATGGCGGAATTCCAACGATTTCGAGCATTATGCCCTCTATGTTTTATCTGGCATGAGTCATCCCATCAAGCTCTAGCAACCACGCTAATTGCTTATTCCCCCAGTGCAGGAACCATTACATCCACGAAGTACTATATTGTTTTACATATAAGTCAAAAAGGAATATGGGATATACGCTAATATTTCGGTTCCTACTTGTGGGGCAGCGTCATTCGTGGCGGATGCCCCACAAGTTTATCCGCGGAGAAAACGGAGGCAACGATGTCTTTAGAGTTATAGGCCCTAAAGCGAACAACAGCGATGTTATGTTTTTATAGACACAAAGTCGAGGATTCTGCGAATGCGGCGATAATTGCTGAACCCTTGCAATATATGTTATCCGGCCTCCGAACTATACAATTGTCATAAAAGCTATTGATCAAATTGCATAAGTTCAATTAGTCAATCTGCATAAATTTCCTTGTTACATATAACAAATCAGACGAGCTGAGAATCATCATGGCCATAGACGGTTTTAACTCTGACATTGCATGACGGGTTGCCCTAGCAACCAAGCAAAATATGAAACCACGAAAAGCGCGGTCACCGGCTCACCCGCGAGAACGACTCGGCCATCAGCTCGTCTTCAACAACGCCGAACGCGTCATTTATTACATCCAAACTCAATATGTTACAAAATGCGACACGCCGTAGCACTCGGTTTTGGGACGCATTTCAGACGGTCGTCTCTTTCAACATCAAAACTTCCACGAACCTTGTCAAAAGAGTTGGCATTGTTGGGTTGCAAACCTTTTAAGCTTATCCACCATATTGTCGCGTGACGCGGTTTCCACGCGACCGTGGACGGTTGTTTTTGTACCGGAAAGCCGTTAAGGTGTGGATTCATCGGAACGGCGGAACCGTATACGATAATGTATTACACCGCCGGAATTCGATTTAGTCCTAAAAAGGTCGGTGTTCAATATGGGTGTCATCCGCACGTTGGTCTCGGTGCTGGTTTGTATTGCAACGATGTCAACGCTAACCCCCCCGCAATTCTGATCTAAACGAAACTTTCCCATCACTTCCGGATACCACCCAATCCCAATCCTCATCCTCGCCCCACGATATTTCCCGATCATCTTTTCCTTCTGAGCTTTCTGATTCCGCACGTCTTTCCAACCCATCGCGGCCCGTACACTCTTCCAAGTCCCCCGAATCCCATGAAGCAGAACTGCTTCATGGCTACTCCGTTTCTCCTACTATTCGCTCCGTCTCGCATATTGTCGAGGGCCGGGCCCCATCTTCTTCCACCTCGTCGTTGATGCGTGGCGAGCCGGCCGTGGGCCCACAGTCCAGTTGCTCTACACGGCACGGCACATGGAACACAGCCACCTGGGACTTCGACGCGGACTGCGTGCTGGCCATCCACGGCGGTGACACCGGCTCCACCCCGAGCACCACGCCCTTCGGCTCCGGCTCGACTGCCGGCACGATCGCCAACACCGCGGCCAGCGTGACCATCGACGGCAGTGTGATCATCAGCACCGGCAACGCGTTCGCCGGCTGGACCTCTCTGCAACTTTTCACCATGGGCAACGGCGCGAGCCTCACCCTCAGCGGCCAAGGCGCCTATCGCCTCTTCGCCAGCGACACCGCCCTGGCCACCGTGGACACGACCGGCTGGGACACCAGCCAAGCCACCACCATGTACAGCATGTTCTATCAATGCCGGACCCTCTTCAACCTCAACCTGTCTGGCTTCGATACCGCTCGAGCAGCCACCATGCAATACATGCTCGGCGGCTGCGCCCAACTGACAAGCCTGGACCTGTCCGGCTGGAACCTCACCGGCCTCAACGCCACCACCAACATGGACAACATATTCGACGGTGACACAGGTCTCACCACGATCGACGCACACGGCTGGCACGTCAACAACACCGTCGCCACCGCCCTTGCCGATTCCACGAGCGGCACCAGCAAGTTCGCCGACGCAACTAACCTAAAGACACTGAACGTTTCTGATTGGATTCTCACTGGCGCCACTAAGACCACCTATTTGTTCGCCCATTGCGCACATTTGACCGACATAAATGTGTCCGGCTGGACTGGCATGAGCAATGTCGCCGCAATGAACGGTACATTCGCTTCCAATACCAAACTCACAGCCATTACCGGCCTACCCGACTGGGATAGCAGCCACGTCACCGATATGCGAGAGATGTTTGCGAACGACCGGAATTTGATGGAACTCGATCTGTCCGGCTGGGACGTTAGCCATATTGACATCAACGGCATGTCTAAAATATTCTTTTTAAACACCTCCTTGCCCGTCATTAACACGTCGCGCTGGCGCATCGGAAACACCAGCGTTGCGCTGGATATCGCGTTCAAGCAAGGTCCATCCACAATTATCGTAAATGATTGGGATCTGTCCGCCACTACCAGTCTGTCCGGCTTGTTCAAGGACTGCACGAATCTGACCGGTATCATCGGCATGGGCACCTGGGACACTAGCACCATCACCAACATGAGCAACATGTTCTACAAATGTGGCAAGCTCGCCAGCGCCGACGTTTCCCACTTCGACACCAGCCACGTGTCCACCATCGACTACATGTTCTACAACTGCTCGAGCCTGGTGGTCCTCGACGTCACCGGCTGGCGCACCCCACAACTCACCAGCATGATCGGCGCGTTCCACGGCTGCGCCAAGCTCACCGTGTTCGACCCGTCCCGCTTCGACACCAGCCACATCACCGGCTTCAATAGCCTGTTCACGGACGATGCGGGTCTGAAGCTGCTGGACCTGCGTGGCTGGGACACCAGCGCCGGCACCGGCGCCTGGGGCGTGTTCGACGGCATGCTTCCCAGCGGCCTGCGCATGCTCGCCCTCGGGCCCAACACCAGGCTCAAGGACAGCGCCTATGGCAAGCCCTTCGACAGCGTCAACCAGAACATCAACTGGATGCAGATGCAAAGCTTCGACGCGGGCGCCGCGCCGACGGGCTGGACCGGACGCACGCCCGCCCTGGACGCCAAGGCCAACACCAACCCCGCCGGCTTCTACGTCGACAGCACGTACGTGGGCGCGACCTTGGTCGTCGACGCCAACGGCGGGGCCGGCTCCTACTACACGGACACCGACACCACCACCGCGGGCGCGGCCATCGACGCGCCAGCAGCCACCGTGCTCAACGGCCACCGGCCCCACGCCGTGTTCGACGGGTGGAACACCAAACGCGACGGCACCGGCCACGCCTACCAGCCCGGCCAGAGGATCGCCAGCCTGGCCAGGGGCGAGTACTTCCCCCACCAGACCATCATCCTCTACGCCCAATGGCGCGCCGTCAACGCGCCCGGCAGCCTCACCACCACCTACCACCACACCGGCGACAAGGTGCGAGTCGCCGGCACCGTCGGCCACGCCGGCACCGTCCAGGCCTGCCTCGCCCCCGGCCAATGCCAGACGACACAGACCACGGGCGGCGCGTGGACGATCGACCTCGCCGCCGCCACGTTCACCGCCGCCTACCCCATGGGCGCGCAGTACACGCTCACCACCAGCATCACCGACAGCGTCGCCGACGCGGTCACCGGCCAACCCGTCACCAGCCCCGAGACCAAACTCACCGGCACCCTGCCATGGACAAGCGTCACCCTCACCAAAGACGGCGCGGACACACCCGTCGGCACCGTGCCCACCGTCGCCCCCGTGTACACCGACACCAGCGACAACAAGGCGTATGCCAGCCTGCCCAGGCTCGCCGCTTCCGGCGGCATCAGCGTGGCCGGCGGCTACCTCACCGGATGGAACCACCAAGCCAGCCAGCCCACACCGGAATACGCCACACCTGGGGCGACCACGATACCCACCACGGACGGCACCACCGACGGCAACGGACACACCACCGTCACCCTGCACCCCGTATGGAACATCCTCAACGCCCCCACCGGCACCGGCCAGCGCTCACCCACCGGCAACGGCGTCAGGTTCACCGCCACCGGCAAGCCATGGACCAACACCGACACCATCACCCTGTGCGTCAAACCACACACCCAACCCGCCTACACCGACTGCACCACACCAACCACCACCAGCGGCTGGACCAACGGCGACTACACCATCAACAAGGACTACACCCGAACACAAATGCCCCAAGGCGGCCAATACGACATCAAGACCACCCTGACCACACCCGGCACCACCGACACCTGGCGCGGCGACGGCACCACCCCAACCGGGCCTCTCACCAAAACCAACGAGACGACAGTACGCATCAGCAACACCTACCAGGGCAGCCTGCCCCTCACCGGCGGGCGGCCGCAACGGCTCGCCGCGCTCCTCGCCGCCGGACTCGCCCTGGCGCTCCTACTGCTCGCCGCCGCGGATTGGCTGCGCCACCAACGCCAGGCCAATGCCCGCCACAGCAAGTGAGGTAGCCACACGGGCGATGAGGCCCACACGACGAATCAAAGACTTCCCGCCAAGCCAACCAACACCCCGGCCCGGCGGGAACCCAACCGGGTGCCGGCACGGCAACCAACAACCCAAACCAACCACCGCGCCGACACCCACCCCAACCCTTTAATCACAAACCAACATCAATTTGTGAACTCAAAACATCTGTAGCGCCCAGCCCTATCGCCGATTCTTGAAGAAGGCGAAAAGCTGGGTGCTACGGATGGAGGTCAGGCCGACTGCGATGCCCAGTTGCGCGGTCAGAAGGGCAGCGATTAGCGGCGGGAGCTGGACGAGCGTGAAGGTGACGGCTTTGGCCCGGCCGGACATGGCGGTTGCGGCGAACATGGACGCAGCAACGCATAGCAGCACCGCCGGAACGCTCCACGCAAGGATTTCCAGGGCGAAAATGGCATGGAGACCACGCCGCGGCAAGCCCATGTGCAAGTCGTCGGCAATTTCGACCTTGCGCATACGTATGGCGAAAAGCGCGATGACGAACGCCAACAACGGAGTGAGGGCCAGCATGAAACGGCTCGACCGCGCATTGTATTGCGCATTGAGATCAGCGGAAGTGCCCTGCGAGACGTTAGCCTGACGAATCTGCGAGCTGGGTATACCGCCGGGATAGGCGAACCACGCGGTGTTGATCAGGTCTTTGGCGCTGGGATTGCTGGGGCTGACGCTCGCCCAGCACTCGTCCCACGGTTCGTCCCAGCTTGTGGAAGTCGGGGTGATGATGGAGTAAGCGATGCGTTGGTCGCGGCCGTCCTCGGGCCACGGGAATATTCCGGCAATATGCACGACACCTTGGTCGCTGGGCAGGCTGTCGCCCTGGCGGACTTTGAGCGTATTGGCCAGCTGGTCGGATATCCACACGCCGGACGAAGCCGAAGTATTTTTCGAAAGTCTGACACCGAGCACATCCGCCATCGACGGCGTTACGTCCCATTGGTCAAGCGGCGCGCTTGGCATGGCGTCGAGCGTGACATCCTCGTCTTCGCGCAGGGCACCGGCCGACTGGATGGGATGGGTGCGTTTGCTGTTCGCACCTTTGCCCGTCGCTTTGGTAAGCGCACCACAGGAAACGGGGTTAATCTCCTGTTCCTGCGCGAGGATGTGAATGGACGAGCCACTCGAAACCCATTGTCGGGCCTGATGCTGCAGGCCAACCACGGTGTTGAGGTCGAACATGGTCACCACGATGGCGAGCACGGCCAGAATCGCAAGGCAACTGATGGTGCGCGAGGTACCGGAGGTGATGTCGCGCCAGGCCTCCGAGAAAATGCTGGAACGTTTCATGCCTGCTCCTCAGGTTCCTCGCGGTTCTCATGCCACGCGAGGTCGATGACCCTGCTGCAGGCCGCGCGGGTATTGGGATCGTGGGTGGCGATGACGACGATGGTATCGCCGGTCGCCAAGCCGGTCAGCGTCGCGTCGACGTCGCTGGCGGTGCGCTGGTCAAGTTGGGCGGTGGGTTCGTCGACCAGCAGCAGCCCAGGTTTGCTGGCGACGGCACGGGCAAGCATAAGACGTTGGGCCTCGCCTCCGGAGAGTTCGCGGAATTGGCGGTCGGCCAAGTCGGCAAGATGGAACGTGGTCATGATGTCCATCGCCTCATCGACGGCCTGCTCACGTTCGTATCCCCGCCCAAGCAATGGTTGAACAACGTGATCGAGCGCGGTTCGGCGAGGCATGCCGTGCGGGTTCTGGAACACCCATCGAACGCTGCTGATATTGCGGCGTTCGACCTGCCCTTCGGCCGGTTTCGCGAATCCAGCGACAATCGAAAGCAACGTGGATTTTCCAGAGCCGGAAGGTCCGCACAACCCGACCGCCTCCCCCGGTTTCAGCGTGAAATCAAGGTCTCTGAACAGCCAAGGCCCGTCGCCGAAGCGATGTCCCAAATGCTCCCCGACAACCGCAAGCTCATCGGCATCATGGGCAACATCAGCGTCCAAAGAAGAATTCGCGATTCCATCAATGTCACCAATCACGCCTGTAACTTCACCGAAGTTCTCAGTATCGTTTGCAATCACAGACTCATCGGACAATGACCGCGCGGAATCGCCGGCCATTATTCCGTATCCTTTTGCTCACCCTGCACGTCGGTTTTCCCGCCTTGCAGGCCGGCCGAAGCGGAGCCGTCCTTCAAATCGCTCATATCACCCTGCTTGTCGACACCGTTGCCGCTACCGCCGGACTTGGCGCCTTTATCCGCTTTGCCAGCGGTGCATTTCACGCCATCAAGGCGATGGCCGAGCACAACCTTGCCGATCGGCGTCTTGCCGTCGAAAGGCTGGACGAGTGTGGCTCCCAGCGCGGAACCGATGACATTGACCGGAACGGCTTTCTTGCCATCGGGCGAGACGCAAGCGGTTTCGCCGTCCTGGCCGGTGATGGCCGACGGCGGCACTTTCATGGTCTCGATGGGTTTTTCAAGGGCCAGCAGACCGTTCGGTTTCTTGTCCTTGTTGCCCAAGCTGTCTTGGTATTCTTGGCTGGCAGAGATTTTCTTGAGGAAGGCCGCATCCGTAATACGTCCGTTCACTTTGTCAAGTGCTATCGTGACGTCAAACAACGAGAACGTACGCCGCCCTGGTCGCAGTCCGGTCGGGGGCCGGAAGGTAACGGCGGTCAGCTGGCCACCGACTTTCATGACTTCGGTGTCCGGCGAAAGCGCTGTGTTCAAATCCGCGGAACATTGCGTGGGAACGACCGTGGATTCGGGGATCCACACCACATCCTCAGGCCCGATCGATCCGCTGGCATTGGAAATTCCGGCATGTTTGAGCAGCTGGGAAACGCCCTTGGCGGTCGATTTGCCGTAGACGCCATTGCCGTCCGCCGGATAGCCCAGCGACGAAAGCTCGCGCTGCAACGCGGCGACATCCGTACCGGAGACGCCCGCCGAAACCGACCTGTACAGCGGCGTATCAGTATGCAACGCGATAATCGGCTTGCCGTCGACCGACATCAGTTTGTCGCCGGAATGAACCGCCTGGCCGGGCTTGCACGATGATTCGCTGACTGTTCCTGAGGTTTTCGTGGTGATCGCGCGCACGGGGCTGGTCTCAAACGTTACTGCGGGCACCGTGATCTTGTCTTCATACGTCTGCCGCGTGGCTTTGACCATATCCGGCGCGGCGGCAACGTCGAGGCCTTGCGGCGTGGGCGTGGGGACGAGCAGCGAGCCGACGATCACACCGACGGCCAGCGCCGCCAGTCCGGTAATCACCAGAGGAATCCCCATCTTACGCAGGGATGCGTGCTTTTCCGATTGTTCCATCATCAAAGTTCCTTGATATTCGATTCGGGATCACTCATATATCTATGCCCATACCGTTGCCGACCAAGCAGTTCTGCGCGGCATCCGTGGACGTATCAAAAGGAAGCTTCTTTCTCAGCTCACCGCCGCCTTCCAACGCATCCTTGAGCTTTTTGGCGGTATAGCTCTTATCGACGACCTTGCTTCTTTGCAGGCAGGTGACAGCGGCTTCATACGTGTCAGAGAACAGATCCGGATTGGTCTGCTGAGTTTCATACAGTATCTCGATATCCGAGGAATCCACCGAGCAAGCCTTGTTGGCATTTGCCATCTTATCCACCTCGGCCTCACTGTGCGGAACCGGATCGGTGCCATTGTTCGCGTAAATGCCGCTCGGCAGTTTCTTTTCGAGCATTTTCCAGCCCTTGCTGGCCATGCACGAGACCTCTTTGGCGTGCGCGGCCTCGTAATCCTCCGCACTGACCTTGCCGTTCTTCTTGGATCGCGTGATCACCTCGCGCTCATAACTGCTCAGCTTCTTTTTCGCCAGATATTGGTCGAACAGGGCATCCATGCTTGACGCTAGCTTCGCACCTTTCTTCGTCTCACTCGAACCGGAACCGGAGCCCGAACCCGATGGCTCTTGCGCTTCGTGTTTCCATGGGGCGGAGCACGCGGTCAGCGAGGCGAGCAGGCCGACGCACGACAGAGCGGCGAGCAGACGACAGGATGCATCCTTGCGATGCACGTTCTTGTTTCTACCATTACGTTTGTTGGATTCGTTTTTCCTTGACGGATTTCGATGCAGGTTATCAAACAGCATTGTTGTCCACATCAGCAATCGCCTCCTCAGTGAGCCATTAACTAGTGACGAATACCACATTACTTGGCCGATTTTGATATACCTGAGAGCAATGTCCGATAACGCTGTGAAAAATATTAGACAAACCTTAAAGTTCTTTGAAAACCGTCTGGACAACATGGACAGCGCACGAGGACATGAAAAAGCCCCGCCAAAAGTCTCTGGCAGGGCGTGATTTCAACGATTACAAGATTTCAATGATTACAGGATTGAAATATTCATCAAACGCGAAGTCATTCGACCTCGTCGCGCTTGGCGGCGCGGGCGACCCAAATCGAGGCGATGAGGCCGACGGCGAGCATCACGATCGCGACGACCAGCGTCCACTGGCTGGCGCGGGTGAAGGCGGAGGACATGGCGTCGACCACCTGCGGGCCGAGGGCACCGAGCTTGCCGTGGGTGCCTTGGGCGCGGATGCCGACGATGACCGAGCCGGCCGAAGCGTCAAGTGACTTGGTGAGGCCACTTACCAGTTGCGAGGGCAGTCCCTTCACGCCCCCAAGCGCGGAAGGCGCGATATTGGCGACCATGACCGAAAGCACCAGGCCGGCCACAGCCGCGCCGACGCCGGTGCCGAGCTGACGGATGGTGGATTGCGTCGCGGAGCCTTCTCCGGACTGGGCCACCGGCACCTCGGAAAGCACGAGGCTGGTGAGCTGGGCGGCGGCGAAACCGAGGCCGAAGCCGTAAAGCACGAACGGAATCAACATCCAGGCGACCGGCAGCTTGGGGCGCATCATCACCATCAGAATGACGACGCTCAGCATCTCGACGATCAGGCCGAACTGGACGGTGTGCGGGGCGCCGATTTTCGCGGTGACCGGGCGGGCCAGGCCGCCGGAAACGATGGCGCCGAGGCCCATGGTCGCCAAAAGCGCGCCCGTGGGAATCATGTTGAGGCCACGCACATTAATAAGGTAAAGCGGCAGGACGAACATGATGACGAATTCGCCGGCCTGGATGGCTCCGGCGGCGATGTTGCCCATCGCGAAGGTCGGGATGCGGAACAGCGTCAGGTCGAGCATCACCGGACGCGCTCGGCGGGCGCGGCTGTTTTCGGCGTGGATGAACAGCGCGAAGAAGACGATGCCAAGCACGATGCAGATCGGGATGACCGAAATCGGCCAGCTCGCGCCCCACTTGAAGCCACCGATGCCGAAGTCGCCCTTGGGCTTGAGCCAGCCGTAGGTCTGGCCCTCGATCAGCCCGAAGATAAGGAACGCCGAGCCGAGCGCGGAGAGGACAATACCGAGCGGATCGAAGCCCTCCGGCTTGGCCGCGGATTTGGCGGAATTGGCAGAGGCCAATTGCTGCGCGGCGGCACCCATTGCGGACGCCCCGGCTTTGCCGCCGGTTTTCGGCACAAAGAATATGGATGAAATAAAGACGATGACGCCCAACGGCACGTTGACCAGGAAAATCCAGCGCCAGCCGATGGTCTGGGTGAAGAGGCCACCGAGGAATGGGCCGATGGCCGCGGCCGCGCTCATCACCGAGCCCCAGACGCCGAACGCGATGGCACGGTTCTTGCCACGGAACGAAGCGGAGACGATGGAAAGCGTCGACGGCATCACCAGCGCGCCACCGATGGCCTGCACCGCGCGGGCGCTGAGCAACAACGTGGCACCGTTGGAGGAAGCGGCGAGAATCGAACCGGCGACGAAGACGACCACACCAACTTGCAGTGTCATCTTGCGGCCCTTGAGGTCGCCGAGCTTGCCGAACGGCAACAGCAGCGCCGCGAGGATGATGTTGTATAGCGAAGTGACCCACTGCGCGTCGGTCAGGTTCAGGCCGATCTCGCGGATCATCACCGGAATCGAGACGTTGACGATGGAACCGTCGAGCACGATCATCGCGAGCGCCAGCGCCAAAACCCACAGCGCGTTCCACGGCGGCTTCACAGCCGACCCGGGAGCGGAACCTGGGTTCACATCCGCTTTGGGCGCCACGTTGGCAGCAGATGAGGTCGCTGCCATGGAGTCGGCCGAGACCGCGGCTCCATCACGCCGACGAACCTGTCCATTCTGTTGTTGGTTCATAAGTGTTCTTTCTTGATCTGATAGCGATAACCACAAACCGCGGAAACCTTAATGAGGCAAGGCGGCAACAAGTGTATATTTTTGCGACATCGAGTCGCAAACCTCGAGCGACTATACGCCGTTACCGTACAGCGCGCAAACCTGTGGCCCGCTTTAGCCAGAAGCACAGAAGGCGCGGCAACAGGACACAGACAAGACGAACGGATACCATGGAAGGCAGCGGCCGCCAGCAACCACGCCAGAAACAGAGGACGATATGCCACGCATCAATGAGGCCAATCTCGAGGAACATCGCCGTCACACGATGAACGCGCTGCTCGATTCGGCGGAGAAAATCATGCGTGAGCAGGGCGGCGACGCGCTCACCCCGGCCAACGTCAGCAAGGGCGCCGGCATCGCACGCAACTCGATCTACCGCTATGTCAAGGATATGAAGGACCTGCGGCGGCAACTCATGGCGCGGCACATGCCCAAGTGGATCGACGCGCTCGAGGAAGGGCTTGGCGGCGTCACCGATCCGGCGGAAATCGTGGTGCAGTGGGTGAGAATCAACCTCGAGCAATCCGTATTGCAGGGCCACGATTGGATGACGCAGATACCGCTGAGCGACGCCCAGACCTACAGGGACGACAAAGTCCTTTGGCCGAAACCTGAAAACACGGCGAGCGACGGCGACAAAGCCGATGACACTTCACCAAACGACCAGCCGCTCGAACCGACCCAACCTAGCCTGCACGAACGGGTCAACGCGCCCATCGTGGCGGCCTGGGGCAAATTGTGCCCCGAAAATCCGCAAGTCGGCATCGCATTGACCGAAGGCCTCGTCTCCAGCGGCATGCGCCTGCTGAGCGGCAAGGAGCAGACCGAGGGAACCCGGACCGTGGCCATCAATGACATCGAACGCGCGAGCCGCGCCATCGTCGGTGAACTACGCGAAGACGAGTGACATCGGCCTTTCGAATCCATATTGAGAGCCTGACCATCCACCACAGCTTCCACGTTCATCCACATCAGTCCACTTGTCTATTTTCCCAAACCGGGTTCTTTTGTGAGATAAAACACAACCGTCATTTCGACTGTATTACAGTGCGTATCCGGCACCCCTTGAGCCGTCTGCCTTTACAAGGCATAAGCACTATATCTAGTGGTTGGAAAGCCGACACGCTACTAGAAGTTGGGGTTTAGTTTGGAACTACAACCATGTAGTCTGAATTTCTGAAAGCTCATAAGACATCAATTCGGAGGTTACGATGACCGTTACTGTTTTCACCAAGCAGCATTGCCCGCAATGCATGGCAACAGAACGCCAGCTCAAGCGCCAGAACGTCACGTTCGAGACGGTGGACCTGACCGATAACCCCTCCACCGTGCAGCAGCTGATCGACGCCGGATTCAAGCAGACGCCGGTGGTCATCACGCCGGATTCCTCGTGGAGCGGCTACCGTCCCGACCTCATCAAGGCGCTGGGCACAGGCGAGGTCGCGAAAGCCGCGGAGACCACGGCGGCCGCGGCATCGGCTCCAGCGAACAGCCACGTGGCGGCGTGACCCGCCCACCTCATTTCGCGGAATCAGCGACACACGGAACGATACATACCCGGCAGTTCACTCAAAGAGACACGAACCGTTACGAACACACGAACAAGAGATACATGAAGTCAACAACGACAAGCGATTCATTGAATCCGGACGGGGCCCCCGAACCGGCGGCGGGGCAGGATGAAACAACCATTCAGCGCGCGGAAGCCACATCCCCGACAGCCAGCGCAGGGCAGAATGGGGTTGACGGCCAAGGCGCGACGGCCGCCCAAACCACCTCGCAGCCGGTGGACGAGCAGGATCTGCTCGCTGCCAGCGAACCGGAAGCCAAGGCCAACGGCGAACACATCGGGGCCGTGGTCTATTTCTCTTCGGTCTCCAACAACACCGCACGCTTCATCGAAAGCTGCGGCTTCCCAGACGAGGGCATCAACGTCTACCGCATTCCGCTACGCCCGAAAGACACGCCTCTTGAGGTACGCGAACCTTACGTCCTCATCGTGCCAACCTACGGCGGCGGCAATGTCGCGAAAGCGCTGCTGCCACAGATCCGCAAATTCCTGAACGGGCACAAGAACCGCAGCTTCATCCGCGGGGTCATTTCCTCGGGCAACAGGAACTTCGCCACGGCCTTCTGCGCCGCAGGCGACATCATCTCCAAGAAATGCCACGTCCCGTTCATGTACAATTTCGAGCTCCTCGGCACCCCGGACGACCAACGTCAGGTGCGCGAAGGCGTCCGCGACTTCTTCCTCGACGCCCGCCAGAATGATGCGAAACATCTTTCGTCATAAATTTTACGCACGCCCAAAAGGGGGTATTTAAAAACCGTTCGGCGGAATTCCGCCCTTTTTATTTTAAATGCCCCGCTTTGGGTGTGTGGCTTTTAATCATCACAAGCAATTCCTGAAAGGAACCAACAAATGGCTCTCAACGATACAGCGCTGAGCATGGACAACACCGTCGAAGACACCGGCTTCGACCCGGAGCACGACTATCATTCGCTCAACGCGATGCTCAATCTCTACGACGAGAACGGCGACATCCAGTTCGACGCCGACAAGGAGGCCGAGCGCGCCTACATGACCACACACGTGGCCCGCAACACCAAGAAGTTCGCCTCCACCGCCGAGAGGCTCAAGTACCTGGAAGATAACCTGTATTACGATAAGGCCGTTTTCGACCAGTACACCCCCGAGTTCCTCGATTCCTTCTACCAGCACGTCGAGGACTTCGGCTTCGAGTTCGAGACCTTCCTCGGCGCTTTCAAGTTCTACCGTTCCTACGCGCTGAAGACTTTCGACGGCAAGGAATATCTCGAGGACTTCCCGCAGCGTTGCGCTGCCGTGGCACTCGAGCTGGCCGCCGGGGACGAGAAGCTCGCCGTCAAGTACGTCGACGAAATCCTTTCTGGACGCTTCCAGCCCGCCACCCCGACCTTCCTGAACCTGGGCAAGGCCCAGCGCGGCGAGCCTGTCTCCTGCTTCCTTGTGCGCATCGAGGACAACATGGAGTCCATCGCCCGCGGCATCAACTCCGCCCTGCAGCTTTCCAAGCGCGGCGGTGGTGTGGCCCTGCTGCTCACCAACCTGCGTGAGCAGGGCGCTCCAATCAAGCACATCGAGCACCAGTCCAGCGGCGTCGTGCCAGTGATGAAGCTTCTCGAGGACTCCTTCTCCTACGCCAACCAGCTCGGTGCACGTCAGGGCGCGGGCGCGGTCTACCTGAACGCGCACCACCCCGACATCCTGCGCTTCCTCGATACCAAGCGCGAGAACGCCGACGAAAAGACGCGAATCAAGTCGCTGTCGCTCGGCGTGGTTATCCCCGACATCACCTTCGAGCTCGCCAAGCGCAAGGAGAAGATGGCCCTCTTCTCCCCCTACGACGTCGAGCGCGTCTACGGCAAGCCGTTCGCGGATATTTCCGTCACCGAAAAGTATGACGAAATGCTTAACGACGACCGCATCCACAAGACCTACATCGATGCCCGCGAGTTCTTCATGACCTTGGGCGAGGTGCAGTTCGAGTCCGGCTACCCCTACATCCTCTTCGAGGACACCGTCAACAAGGCCAACCCGATCGACGGCCGCGTCACGATGTCGAACCTCTGCTCCGAAATCCTGCAAGTGCAGGAAGCGTCCACCTATAACGACGACCTGAGCTACAAGCACGTCGGCAAGGACATCTCCTGCAACCTCGGCTCGCTCAACATCGCCAAGGCGATGGACGGCGGCCTGGCCGACCCGGTGGAGACCGCGATTCGCGCGCTCACTTCCGTTTCCGAGCAAACCCACATCGACTCGGTGCCGTCCATCAAGCGCGGCAACGAAGAGGGCCACTCCATCGGCCTAGGACAGATGAACCTGCACGGCTTCCTCGCCCGCGAGCACATGTATTACGGTTCCGAAGAGGCGCTGGACTTCACCGACATGTACTTCATGACCGTGGCCTACCACGCCTACAAGGCCTCCCACAAGCTGGCCGTCGAGCGCGGCCATGCCTTCGCGACCTTCGACAAGTCCGATTACGCCAAACCGGCGGGCCAAGGCAACTACTTCGACAAGTACACCGACGGCCGCCGCTCGCTGGAGCCCAAGACCCATACGGTCAAGGACCTCTTCGAGCGCTTCGGCATCCACATCCCCACCGTCTCCGACTGGGAGGCGCTGCGCGACGAAATCCTGAAGGACGGCATTTACAACGAGTACCTGCAGGCCGTGCCGCCGACCGGCTCGATCTCCTACATCAACCACTCCACCTCCTCGATCCACCCGATCGCCTCGAAGATCGAGATCCGCAAGGAAGGCAAGGTCGGCCGCGTCTACTACCCGGCGCCGTACATGACCAACGACAACCTCGAGTACTTCGAGGACGCCTACGAAATCGGCTGGAAGAAGATTGTGGACACCTACGCCGAGGCCACCCAGCACGTCGATCAGGGCCTTTCGCTGACCCTCTTCTTCCCCGCTGGCGTCACCACGCGTGAGCTCAACAAGGCGCAGATCTATGCCTGGCGCAAGGGCATCAAGACCCTCTACTACATCCGCATCCGCCAGCAGGCGCTTGAGGGCACCGAAGTCGAGGGCTGCGTCAGCTGCATGCTCTAAATAACCTTGCCTCTTGAATGAGGCAAATCAACGATCAATGGCGTCGGGCCCCCGTTTACTCGGGGGCCCGACGCTAACCGACGCTATGATTTAAGAAAGGATTGGCCATATTCCCAAGAAGATGCGGTGATGGCTGAACAGCTCGATATTGACGATCGGCCACGATTGGGATTCCTGATTCTTCATGCCAAAATGTGCGGTAGTTAATCGCAGCAAAACTTTTCATAGTATAAGTTGAACAGTCATCAATTCAATGGACTTTTCTAGTTATACTATGAAAAGTCGAGGTTCCAAAACCCAGCACCTTTACCCGCGGCCGGACCACTTGGGGTTGATGCTCATCGTCTGGAAACGCTGCTGCATCACGGCGTTGCCGAAATGCTCGCCGAAGAAACGGGCGACCGGCGATGTCTGCGGCAGGCCGGCGATGCGGCCGTACCAGCAATCGAACGCCATCAGAGTGACCACGATGTCAATCAGCATCAGCACCAACGCGACGGCGGTCAAGGCGTAGCGCCACTTCCACGGGATGAGGTTGATGAATTTCAGGATGCGCGGCAACAGTTCACGCAGCCAGATGAGCCCCGCCAAGCCCCAGAAAACCATGTACTTGCCGCTGGTCTTTCCGCCGAAAAGCGGCAGCCAATCGTTGGAATAATTCCAAGCGATGATGCCGAACGCCACCTGCATGAACCACGCGACAAAGGCCTCGAAACAGCCGCCGATAATCGCGCTGGCGAAGAAGACCAGAATCGCGTTGGCGTGCCACAGCCGGTTCAGGCACATCGTGAGCACCACGACGCCGAACCCATAAATCGGCGAGAACGGACCCCAGATGAGCCCCGCACGGTCCTGCCATTCGTTGAAGAAGATGAGATGGTAGATCTCCTCGACAATCAGCCCGCCGACGCAGCCGATGACGAAAAGCCAGAACACGTTGAAAACATTGAGCTCGACGTAACCTTTGCCGCTTGGATCGCGGCCGAGCATGCCCGCGCCCTTCGCCTCGATGTACTCGTCATGCTCATCCATCCGCTTCAGCTTGCGCTGCACGGCACGTTCGCCAATGAGCGCCGGGTCGAGGGCGATGGCGAGCGCCACCAGAATCGCGATCTGGATCACGGAAAGCCCGACACCCGGCCCAAGCCCTTGCAATGCCAGCGAAAGCATGCCCTGGGCCACCGTCACCGCCATCAGTCCGTATGACCACCGGGCCGCGTGCTTGCGCATGTCACGCAACAGCATCACGCCGAACACGATCAAAGACACCGCATTGACGAACGCGACCAAGGTCTGCGCGCAAGTCAGCAGGAACGTCAGGTCGAGCGGATCGACGCGCAGGCGGCCGATGAAGAATTCATGGATGCCATTGACGATCGAGTAACCGACATACGGCACACCCACCAGCCCAACCAGCAAAACCAGCACGCCATACACTCGGCCGATGACGGTCAGGTTCCGGGCGGCGTGGTCGGCGAGGTTTCGTGAGGCGTCAGTGACTCCAACGGCGGCACGGACGGCCGAATGCACGACCGCGTCGGCGGCGGAGCTCGCGGCCTTGCCTAGAGCGCTCGTCGACGGTTTCGCGGTTGTTTCCGTATCGCCTGTAGCGAACGACCCCGTCTGGTCTTCCGTATCGGGAGCAGTCCCCATAGCCTCACTCCTCTTCACTTCGGCCCCGCAATTCCACACATTCCTTCAAGGCTACCCGCCACGATGGCCGTCATCAAATTCGGTTTCAAGCAAAGGAATATAATTCAGCATTTTCATAAATCTTGTCCCATAAAACCGATACGTTTGAATTGGGGATATTTCATATATCACACCAAAGATGGCGTGACGTCATCGCGCATAACCAAAAACCGCGATCGTCGGGATCGCAGCCTACGCGAACAAATGAAAACCAAAATTAGACAACTACATAGGAACAACCACTGTCCGACTAACGAACAATCAGGAAAATCAATGAAGACACGAAACGTAATAGCCACTGTGGCCGCCTCTCTGGCCGCTCTCGCCCTTGCCATAGTGCCGCAAACCGCGATGGCCGGCGAGCATCAGCCATTATTAGACACCGAGCAGATGCCAACCGCCCAGGTCTACTGTGACGCGAGCAAACGCTCATTCGGCACCGACGCCTACTGGCAGTTGAGTTCGGACTGCTCGCAACTGCATCTTGGAAGCAGATACGAAGGGCGTATCGGCACCTTGCCCAACACGCGCCCGTGGTATTCCGTGAGATACTCGATCAAACAGGTAACGGTGGATACGCCGCTCAAAGCCCATGCCGACTCGACCAAGATGTTCTTCGACATGCCCTATCTGACCAGCATCGACCTCACCGGTTTAGACACCAGCGATGCGACCAACATGAATCAGATGTTCTATAAGAACCCGTCACTTGGCAGCATCGTTCTTGGCGATCAATTCGACACCAGCAACGTCACCGACATGAGCTATATGTTCGCTTCGGACTCCACACTCCAGAATCTTGATTTGGGGCAAAAATTCAACACCTCGAACGTCACGAACATGAACCACATGTTCGGAGGAATGAAAAGCTTGGCATCAATCAACATGGGTCCCTCGTTCACAACGGGCAACGCGTTCACGATGGCCTCCATGTTCCAAGGCGACTCCGCATTGAAACGACTCGACCTTTCCGGCTTCGATACAGGCAAAATCACCAGCGACGACAGAATAGACAATATGTTTGAAGGGTGCACCAATCTGCGCTTCGTCCGAGTCGGAGCCAACGCGGCATTCAGAAGCGCGGCCAACACGCCTTCCGCAAACTGGAAAAGCCAGGACGGTAATTGGACAGGTGATCCAGCCCTTGGTTTCGGGCAGGATTCGCCCAGCACCACTTGGTACGGCAAGGCTGGGGTTTCCGTGAGTTTCAGCGCCAATGGGGCGCAGGGCAACGTCCCTGCGACGATGACACGCGACGCTTGGCCGGGCACCTCCGCAGAATTCGAGATGCCGGGCCAGGGTGAAATGACCAAGGAAAACCATACCTGGGCGGGTTGGGCACACGACGAGGGCGCCAACGAACCGCATTATCTCGCCGGTTCCATACTCTCCCTGGACGATGATGACGACTCCAACAACGACACGACGATGCACGCGATCTGGCAACGTACAGGCGGTGAGAATGGGACCACCGAACCTGGCGAAGGCGGGACGGAGCCGGGCGAGGGAGAAACCGAAGGTGGCGAAGGCGAAACCGACACGGATGAGGACGCACTTGAACCGGAGGATGAGGAATTGGAACCGATCGTCGCCGAGGGACTACGGCCCGGAACCCCTGGTCTGCCCGCATCCGCGGTCTTTCTGCAAGAGCGCGGGGCAACAGCCGCTGCTGGCCAGCAACAAGCGGAAGACGCGCAGCGACAAGGCGACTTGGCTCGCACTGGCTCGTCTGCTCTGAACCTAGCCATCGTCGCGGCCACTATGGCTCTTGCCGGCTTGGCTATATTCCTGCGTCGATCCTCAATTCGCATCAAATGATCTAAGAAGCCATCACATTAAAAATGCGCGCGACACGGCGGGATACGGCAATGACCGTATTCCGCCGTGTTCATATTCCACGGACGCCTCGCGCCCGCCACGAAATGATCCAATCCGTTAAACCATCAAATATATTCGCTTTGAACAGAACATTTAAGGCATCAAATATGGTGTTACAGCGGGGATAATAATGAATGCAAGCGGAAAAACCACAGGCCGGTCGGACGTTTTGGTTTTCATCCGACAACACAAGCTTTAAGGAGCCCATTATGAGCAATGTGATGGCCATCGTGCGACGCGACATCGTGCGGCTGTTGCGCGTGCCCGCGGCCTGGGTCGTCCTGTTCGGGCTCGTGTTCATCCCGCCGCTTTACGCGTGGTTCAACATCGCGGGTTTCTGGAACCCGTACGGCAACACGAACGGCATCGAAGTAATCGTGGTCAACAACGACCGCGGCACCGATTCCAAAACCATCGGCAAGATGAACATGGGCGAGCAGATTGTGCGCCAGCTCAAAGGCAACGACAAGCTTGGCTGGAAATTCGCTGACCAGGACGCGGCCATGCAACGCGTCGAATCCGGAGCAAGCTACGCCTCCATCATCATTCCAAAGGATTTCAGCGACCGTGTGGCGGGAGTGATCGAGGGGCATAGCAAACGCCCGACGCTCGAGTATTACGTCAATGAAAAGGCGAACGCGCTGGCCAGCCGCATGACGGACACCGGCGCCTCGACGGTCGACAGCCAGGTCAACGAGACCTTCGTCTCCACGGTGAGCAAGGTCGTTTCCGGCATCGTCAACAAAACCGACGACGACATCAACACCAAAGCCGACACCGCCACGGCCGACACCCTCGCCGACCTTAACAAAGCAGAGCAGTCCGTCGCCGATATCCGCGGCGACATCGCGGACCTGACGGCGACGCTCAACGGTGTTCCCGACAAAACCAAAGCCGCACGGGGCACGCTTGACAAAACGCAAAAAGCCGGAGCGCGGGCATACAAGCAGCTAAACGACGCCTCAACGGCGATCACGAACACACAAAGCACCCTCAACGACTTCACCAACAACGCCAGCGGTACGCTCGACCAAATCGCGAACCTGCTCTCGCAGGCAAGCTCGCAATCCAATGTCGCCATCAACTCCATCGCCGCCGGACTGACCAAAGCCAACGGAGACGTGGGCTCGGGACTTTCAACAGCCCAGCAGATCAACACGGACACCAGCAGCCTCATCAGCCGCCTGGAGGCGGCGGGCATCCCCGGCAGTTCCGGCGCCATCAATGACCTCAAAACGCAGAACCAGCGTCTTGGCGACTCGATCACGGCCCTGAATGACCTCAATTCCAGCAAGAACCTTGGTTCGACGGTTTCCAGCACCGTTTCGGCGGCCAACGGCATCAACACTTCCACGCAAACCGCGCTCGGCAACGCCGCGAGCGCGCGGAAATCCATCACCACAGGCGCGCTTCCGCAACTCAACAACGGTTTGAACGGCCTTTCAACGGTGGCCGCGACATCCTCGGCCAACCTCGTCTCGCAAGGCTCGCTGGTCACGCAATCCACCCTCGTCTTGAACCAGCTGGACCAGGCTTCCGCCACCGCCGCCAAAGCGCTCGTAGGCACCGACAAAGGCCTGGCGAATCTGCAAAACCATCTGGCGACGCTCACCACCGACATCACCGCGCTTTCCAGCTCATCGGCTCTCGGCAGCTCAGGCATACTGGCGAAATCCGTGGGTGGCAACGGCAAGCTTGATGCGGCGAAAATCGCGGATTTCATGCTCTCGCCCACCGTCCTCGACACGAAAGTCGTCTATCCGGTGAGCACCTACGGCTCCGGCATGGCGCCACTGTTCACCAACCTGACGCTCTGGGTCGGCGCGTTCATGCTGGTCGTCCTGATGAAGCTGGAGGTGGACGACGAGGGGCTGGAAACCGAGCCGACACCCGGGCAGCGTTACTGGGGACGATGGATCGTTTTCGCGCTGATCGCCTCTCTGCAGGCCATCGTCACTGTGCTGGGCGAGCTGGTTATCGGCGTGCAATGTCACAATGTGCCAATTTTCATCATTACCACAATACTGGCCTCAATGGTCTACGTGAGCATCACCTACGCGCTGTCGGCCTCGTTCCTGCACGTCGGCAAGGCGCTGTGCGTCGCGCTGGTCATCATCCAAATCCCGGGCTCGTCTGGCCTCTACCCCATCGAGATGATGCCGAAATTCTTCCGTGACATGTACCCCTTCTTCCCGTTCACCTACTCCATCAACGCGTTGCGCGAGACCATCGCCGGCTTCTACCATGCGGATTGGTTCGTCAACATGGGCAGGCTCATGGTTTTCGCGGTCCTGTTCTTTATCCTGGGGTTGGTGGTCAAACCGCGCATGGGCAACCTGCAGCGCTTGGTCGACCGCCAGCTCAAGGCCAGCGACATCATCTCCAGCGAACCGGCGCTGCACAAAACCCGCGAATACCCGATCTCGCAAGCTTTGAACATGCTGGCCGACAAAGAGGAATACCGTGCCGGCATCGAGGAACGCGCACGGAGATTCGCCCTGCTCTATCCGAAACTGATGCGCGGCGCGCTGGCTTTCGGCATCGCCGTCCCTGCCATCATGGCCATCACGTTCTCGCTGACCACCGGCACCAAGGTCATCGCGTTGGCGGCATGGGTCATCTGGTTCCTCGCCATCATCATTTTCCTGGTCACCGTCGAGTCCATCCGCGACAGCCTCGCCCGGCAAGTGCGCCTTGGCAATCTTGAGGACGACGTGGTACGCACCTTGCTATACGAACGTCAACGACCACGCAAAAAGGCGAAGACCAAGATACCGCAAACCGACACGGAAGGAGGCGACCAGCAATGAGAACGATATGGAGGCTTTTCACCGGCGACGTGCGGCGCATCACCAGCAACATCATCTCGATCATCATTTTGATGGGTCTGGTCGTCATCCCCGCGTTGTTCACCTGGTTCAACGTCACCGCAAGCTGGGACCCGTTCGGCAACACCAAGAACCTGAAATTCGCGGTGGCGAGCGTCGATGAGGGCTATTCCAGCGACCTCATGCCGGTGAAAATGAAACTCGGCGACCAGGTCATCGGCCAGTTGCGCGCCAACAGCCAGCTCGACTGGACCTTCACCACCAAAGACAAGGCCATCGAAGGCACCAAGTCCGGCACCTACTACGCCGCGGTCATCATTCCGAAGGATTTCAGCCGCAACATGATGACGTTCTTCTCCTCTAACGCCAAGCACGCCACGCTTGAGTATTACACCAACGAAAAGAAGAATGCCGTCGCCCCGAAGGTCACCGGGCAGGGCGCCGATCAGATCTCCAAAGAGGTCAACGAGATGTTCGCGAAGACCATCACGAGCACCGCGCTGAGCGTGGCGAACGGGCTTTCCAAGCAGCTTGATTCCTCCGACGCCCGCGAACGCTTGACCACGTTCAACGGCAATATCAACAATCTGGCCAGCCAGCTCAACGACTCAGCAACCAATGTAGATGCCTACGCCAGCCTCATCGACGTCTCCCAAACCCTGCTTTCCAGCTCCTCGGCCCTGCTCGACAACGCTTCGCACGATACCGGCAAATCACTGAAACAGCTCAACAAAGCTGGAGGCGGCGTCAAAGACGTTTCAGGCGCGCTCAATACCGCCACTTCGACGCTTTCGCAAGCGCTCACAACCAGTAGCGCGGGCAATGCGGCCATCGGCACGGATATCGGCAACGCCTTTGACAGCGCCGGAAAATCCTCGTCCGACGTCTCGGCGACGCTGCGCAAACAGGCGGGACTCATCGGCGACCAAGCCACGCAATACCAAAGAATCCGAGACACGTTGGCGGGCTTGCCCCTACCTCCTTCCGACGCGCTCACCACGCTTGACGACATCATCGCCCGGCAAAAAGCCCTACAAACCGCGCTGAACACCTCGGCCAATGACCTTGACACGAAAACCGGCAACGCAACACAGCAGCGCGAGCAGATCGTCAGCCTCGCCAACCAATCAAAAACGGCGATCGACGGACTCAACACCAATCTTTCCGCCATGTTGAAGCCACAGATCGCCAGCATCACCACGTCTCTTTCCTCGGTTTCCGGAACGTTGAATACCGGAGCCGCCGATCTCGACAACAGCGTGACGTCGCTTAACGGCACCGCCAACCAGGCCAGCGACAAGCTCAAGCAGGCACGGGCCACGTTGGGCGACACCTCAGCCACGCTTTCGCAAGCCAGCGGCAAGCTGACCGCCTTCAGCCAGCAACTGACCGACGCGCTCAACAGCGGCGACATGGCCAAGGTCAAGAAACTGCTTTCCGGCGATCCAGACAAACTCGCCGCCACCCTCGCCGCGCCCGTCGCGCTCAAACGCAACGCGGTGTTCCCAGTCGAGAATTTCGGCACCTCGCTGACCCCGTTCTACACGTTCATCCCGCTTTGGGTCGGTTCGTTGCTGATCGCGCTGACCATCAAAACCGACGTCTCACGCTGGTCGCGGCGCAAGCTTGCCGAGGCCGGCTACCACAGGAGCCGGATCGGCAAAAGCTGGTTCGAGTTCAGGCACAAGACCAAGAAAACCCATAAGGCCAGCGGCCATTCCGCAAACGCGGACGCCGACGCTTCAGACACTTCGAGCGAGGAGGACACGCTGGATCTCGGCAATCCGCTCGATCGCACAAACGACACCAACCGTTCCTTAACCGAACCAAAGCCCTACCAGCTTTTCCTCGGCCGTTTCGGTATCTTCGCCTTCATCTCGCTGTTGCAAAGCACATTCTCCTGCGCCGGCACGCTGCTGTTCCTGCGGGTCCACGCCGTCCACCCGATGCTGTTCATGCTCGCGGGTTGGGTTTCCGGCCTGGTTTATGCGTTTGTGATTTACACACTGGTGGCCTGCTTCGGCACCATCGGCAAGGCGCTGACGGTGATCGTCCTGGTGATGCAGATTTCAGGATCTTCCGGGACCTACCCATTGCAGGTGTTGCCGAAATTCGTGCAGGTCATCAACCCGTTCCTGCCGGCCACCCACTCGATCCAAGCCGCCCGCGCCGCCATCGCCGGCATCTATCAGAACGATTTCTGGATCCAGATGGGCATCGTCCTGATCTACGCGGCCATCATGCTTGTCATCGGCCTGATCATGCCGAAACCTTCGAAGTTCAACACCTGGTTCTCCGGCCAAATGGAACGCACCAAGCTGATTTAGGGCGCAGCCTGCAAGCAATCAACCCCGAGACTATTCAAAAGTCGGAAACCGTCCATGACTTCGTATTCAAGTATTACACCTTGTAAGCCGTAGACAGTATCGTCTCGCCCTTCGGTTCGACTCGGTTGGGCAACCTTACTAACGATTTGCCCGACTAGCAAGCTTTCATGCGGCAGCACATGACATTCCCGATCAAACCAATCGATACACAGACTGTTATATGCTGCCATCACCTCTATTCCGTTATCCTTGGACTTTGGCGGCCTTCGTCGGGTTGGCGAACGAAATGGGGGCATCGCCCTGCTGGGCGCCTTCGACCTGCGCACCGGTGGAAGCCGGCTTGCCGCCCGCAGCCTCGTAAGCCTCGCGCGCTTTGTCGTCGTTCCATTGCTCGCCGACCAGCACACCATGGTTCAGCATGATCTCGCGCTGCGCACACGAGGCCACCAACGCGTCGTGCGTCACCACGATGATGGTCGTGCCCTGCTCGTGGAGCTCACGGAAGAGGTCAAGCACGATCTTCTCGTTCTTCTCGTCCAGGTTGCCGGTGGGCTCATCGGCCAGAATCAGCTTGGGATGGTTGATCAGCGCACGGGCAATGCACACACGCTGCTGCTCGCCACCGGAAAGCTCGCTGGGCAAATGCTTCGCACGGTCCTTCAGCCCCACATGGTCAAGCGCCTCAAGCGCCTCCTTCTCATCGACCACGGAATGGTAATACTGCGCGACCATCACATTCTCGACGGCGGTGAGATGCGGCACAAGATAGAACTTCTGGAACACCAGGCCGATGATGTTCTTGCGCACGTCGGCCAGCTGAGTGGCATTCAGGTCGTTGAGTTCGCGGCCTTCGAGCGTCACCGAGCCCTTGGACGGCGAATCCATGCAGCCGATGATGTTCATCAGCGTGGTCTTGCCGGAACCGGACGAGCCGACGACCGCGAGCCACTGCCCCGCCGGCACGGTGAGGCTGAGGTCGTCCACCGCGTGAAGGTCGCCGTAGATCTTCGAAATATGATCAAGTTCGAGCAGCATAGCCACTCCTTTCATTCATTATCAAAATTTGTTCGTTCGTGCCGGTAAACGGACTCCGACGTTCCCTAAAAGTCCGTTTACCAGCGCTACCGTCAGTTTTCACAATCGACTTTTGTTCTCTCATTCGCATCCACGCTCATTCCTCCTGCAATACGACAGCCGGGTCGATCCGCACCGCGTTACGTACCGGCGGCAGTGATGCGAGCATCGCGACCAACAAGCTTACGACCACAGACGCGAGCGCGAGCGGCCAGTTAAGCGAGAGTTGTTGTCCGAAGACGGAAGCGCTGAGCGCGTGGGCAAGCACATAGCCGATGGCCGTGCCGAGTAACCCGCCAAGCAAGCCATAAAGCGCGGCTTCCACGGTGAATTCCACGGCGATATCACGCGAAGAGGCACCGAGCGCCTTGCGCAGGCCAATCTCATTGCGACGCTGCGAGACGATGGACGAAATCGTGGTCCCCACACCGACAAGCGTCAACACGAGCACGACCACGGTGACGATCCAGAAGAGCGTCTGCAGCATCGTGATGATGCGGACGTTGGACGAGGTGATCTTCGTGACCTTCTGCGCCTTCGCGTTGAGCGAGGCTTTTTTGTTGACGTGATTGACAAGGCTGCTCAAGCCCGCATCGGAGGCGTCAACGGAGAACTCGACCACATCCGCGCCACGCTCGAATCCGGTGAGTTTGTCGACATCAAGGTTGTTGGCGTAGACCATGTCGTCCTCGCTGCCGCCGGTGTCGACGATGCCGTCCACCCGGAATTCCATCCCGCCCGCGTTGGGAGCGGTAGGCTTCCACTCGGCGAGTTTGACGGAACCGGAATGGTTATCATGGTTCTCAACGCTCGTCGGTTCCGACGATTCCCATTCCGCAAGTTTCACGGAACCGGAACTCGTGGCCGACATCTTCATGCCCTTCATGTCCGGCGCCTTGGCCTCCGCCGACATACCGTCCAGCGCCTTGCCCAGCTTGTCCTTCACCGTCGCGTCGGCCATACCTTGCTGAACGTTATCGGCATGCGTCGAATCGGACATCTTCATGCCCTTCATGTTGGACATGTCGTGTCCCGACGAATTCCCGTTCGCCGAGCCAGACGAGCTGCCACCCGATCCGCTGGTTGCGGAGCCCTGTGAGCCAGAGCTTTCACTTCCCGAACCAGAACTACTGGAACCACCCGTTCCGCTGGTCGCCGCGGCCACGCTTTTGCCGGGGCTGTATTTGATGGTGATGGTCGAGCCGATCTTGGCATCGAGTTTGGTCGCCGCGTCGCGTCCGAGCATCACCCCGCCATCCGACGGCCATTTGCCCTCGACGCTCCAATGGTGGTTGAGCGCCTTCACGTCCTGCGGATCGATGCCCGCCACCACAAACGGCAGCGAGTTGATCCGCGTGTTTTCGTACCGGTACGCGGCCGAGCGTTCGGAACCTGCGTTTTTGACCGTCGCATCCAGCGCCGCCACGGTTTTCTGGTCAAACCCGGAGTCAGCGACGTTTGCGCCGTCAGAACCTTCGACGGCCTTACCGCCCACGGTCCGTTGGGTCGGCGTGACGATGAGATTGGCGCCATAAGCCCGCATCTCCTCGTTCATCTGTTGTGGCACCGCCACGCAGATCGCCGCGAGGCAGAAGAGCGTCGCCGCACCCACCAAGGACGCGACCACGGCCATCATCGCCCGCGAGCGCCGTCGGAACACCGCGCTGAAGAGCATACGGAAGAACATCTGTCGGTTTGTCATTGAATGTTTACCTTCCATGGAGCACCTCCGCCGGACGCAGGTGCAGAATCGAACGAATCGAGGAGAACGAGGCGATCAAGATGGTCACAGCCAGCAAGACGAACACCAGCACAAACACCATCGGCCGCATCGCCACTCCCGATCCGAAGACGACATGCCCAATGACCTGCGCGAGCAACGATCCGAGCCCTGCGCCAACCAGTCCACCTATCAGAGAAATCACTGCGGTTTCGGTGAGCATCAGCCTTGAGACCGCACCATCAGTCGCCCCGATGGCCTTGAGCAACGCCAGTTCCGAACCACGCTCACCAATCGACGATGCCATCAGATTGGCCACGGCGATGGCCGCCGCGATCAGGCTCAGCGCGGTCATCAGTATCATCACGGCCTGCGTCTTGTGCAACACATCGCCCTGCAACGCCGCCACCTGCCGCACCTGCTTGGCCACGGCCCCCGGCATGACCTCCTCGATCTGGTAGGCGATCGAGGATGGATAGGCCGTGCAATACCAGGTCTCCCATTCCTCCTGGCTCAGCGCGGCGGGGTCCTTCTCGGCCTTACGGGCCAAATCGTTTTCGGGGGTCGTCAGCGCCTTGACCTCGATTTTGTCGATGGAATCCGGCAGATCGGCCAGCCGCTGCGCCGACCACGAGGGAATGTAGATGCCATTGGCATCATTGTCTCCGGAATCGAAAATCCCGACGATCCGCACGCGCTGGCTGCGGTGTTGCCCGTCAGCCGCCTCCTTGGAAATCGTGACGGTCTGCCCGACTTTGGTATGGGTGGCGTTCGCCAGGTCCTTGCCCATCATGCCCTGAGCGACAGCGGTTTTGTCGGTATCCGCAACAGACACGACTTTGCCGGTGCCTGAAGCTCCCGAACCGTCCTTGGCCCAGGCTCCGCCTACCTTCCACCACGAACGCATGCCCTTGACCCCGGCCACCACGCTCTCGCCGGTCGCCAGCGGCACTTTCTTGTTGAACCATGTCCCGGTCACCGGCACGTTGCGCCCGTCGATGGTGGCGTTCACGTTGAGTTCAGGCGCGAAATCGGTGATGTTGAACGCCCAGAACGTCGTCTTGATGCTGGGCACGTCCGATTCCTTGAGGAACGAGGTCGGATCCTCGGCTTCGTCACCGTTGCCCGCGTCCGCGGTGTTGTACAAATCCGACACCACCGCGTCGGCCTTGGGCTTGACCACGATATTCGAGCCATACGTCGACAGTTCGGCGTTGAGTTTGTCGCCCACGTCGAAGACGACGCCGAGCATCGCCACGCAGATCGTGGCCGACAGGCACACGGTCACCGCGATCAGCAGTCGCCGCTTGAGTTGCCGCGAAAACGAGCGGAACACCATTCGTAACAGGAACATTGTTTGCCTCTATTCCTTATTCCTTGAAATGCGACGACAGCGCGTCGAGGTCGGAGGTGTGGATGGTGATCTTGCCGTGCGACGCCTCGAACGGGAACGGTATCGGGTTGCAGCCGCCCTTGAAGCCGATGGTGGCGACGTTCATCTCCACCTCGCAACGTTTGCAGATGATCTTGCCGTCCTTTTCGTAGTAGCCCGCATCGCCGCATGTCATACACGCGTCGAGGCCGACACCGAAGGAGCCGCCGTTCTTCTTGATGATGATGAAGCGCATCACCGTGCCGTCCTTGGCCTTGTATTGGAAACGGTGCAGATGGCCGTCATCCACCTTGTTGAAGGCGATGGTCGCGATGCCGTTGTGCTGCGAGTACCCTTCCGGTGGTGAAAGCGTGGGTTGCTCGTGTACTTTGGCGACACCCGCAGTCAGCGCAAACGTCACCACAACCATGGCGATCAGGCTCCACGCGCCAGCCGCTTTCGCGCGGCGCCGGAACGCTTTATGCTCACGTACCACGGCATCGTTGGCACCAGCCAGCGGCGTGCGGAATCCGGCGACAATCGAAGCGACGGCAGGGATGATGAAGACCAGCACCGAGGCGATGACCAGTTTCATATCATTGTTCGCCGCGACAATCAGCACGTTGAACGCCGTCCCGTCGAATTCGACGAACATCATCGACATCAGCAGCGAGCACAGCTGCGTCAGATGGCGCGCCAACAAGATAAACAGCATGAGCATCGAGGCCGCAAGGAAGCAACCCCGCACCGCCGTGGTGCGCATGGTACGGAAAATGGCTGCCACCACGACAGCCGTCGCGATACCGAGCGCAAAGCCGAGCGCACGCAGCAGCATCTTGGACGTGAACGGGGATTCGCCGGTCTCCACGAAGCTGGTCAGTTGCATGAAGACGTCCTGCGAAGCGAAGAATGTGGTCAGGGCGATGCCAATAGCGGAAATCGCATTGGCGACGTGCAGCCGAACCGGATGCTCGTGCCAGTCTCGAACAAGCCCTTTGGAGCAGGCCATGATCGCCAAAATGAGCACATCGCAAACCACGCACCCGACAAGCACCGGCAGATTGACCCCGGAACGCCGGTCGACAATGACCAGCACACGCAGCACGGTGAACACGAGTGCCGCGCCAATCCCGATGAGCAGCCCATACAGCCGCCACCGCCGGCTCACCGGCACATCACGCCCCTCGCCGACCCCAAGCAGCACGCTCAGCGTCATCACCAGCAGCGCCGGCGCCACCATCCCCGGCAGCGCCCCCACAAATTCCTCGAGCATTTTCTCGAATCCTTATCCTTGCCAATCGCAATTAACTGGCTTTTACCTCATTACCAAGGAATCAACTGACGCAGTTGTCTGGGAATATACTTGCTTCGACACCCTCCAGGCCGGTAGGCCAAGCTTTATGTCTCAGCAAGCATATTCCCAGACAACTACTCAACCAACGAATCATTATCATTAACGAATAGTTCAATGAAATAGCAACACAAAATAAACCTAAACCGCTAAAATCTTCGTAAGCTAAGCGTTACGTAAGTTAAAAACATTCGCAACTACATGAAAAAACTATTTTTTATCCGCTCCAGTCGCTTTGCATCATGGTGAACACTCATCTTGGAGCGAGTTACATCCGTTGAGTGGTGGAGGAAGGGGACATGCTTGCTGAGGAGTAAAGCTCGGCCTACCGGCCTTGAGGGTTCCGAAGCAAGTATGTCCCCTTCCTCCGCCGCGTCAGTTGTTTTCTTGCTTCACGAGTCACCACTGATGCACGACGTAATTCCAATCGAAGCTCGCGACGATCGGCTTCGTCCAGAAGCGTCCCTTGACGCCGGTGTCCGGGTCGACGTGCAGCGTCCAGCCGTTGGTTTCAGGGCTGTAGATGGTGTACGTGAGCTTATACTGCCCGGCCTTGTCGAGCTTGATGTTGGCGCCGTAGTGCGGGCCGTCGTCCGCGTTCATCTCCATGAACGTTCCGTCCTGCTTGTTGTTCGGGTCGTTCTTGTCCTGGATCTGGTACTTGACGGTGAGCTTCGGGATGAAGTCACCGGTGCCGTAGCCGAGGTTGTTGTCCTTGAGCGCGTGGATGTCGGCCTCGAGGTGGAGGTTGGATTCGGCCGCCGAAAGCCCCATTCCCTGCGGGTACATGTCGACCGGCTGGAAGTAGACGGTCGCGATGTTGAGCGGGAAGATCTGCTGGTCGTGCCCGATCGGAATCTCCTCGAACTTCGCGCCGTTGCTGTTCGCCTTCTTATCAGACTTCTGAGAGGACGACGAGCTTGACTTGCCCTTGTCGCCGGAAGCGGAGTTCGAACCATTCGACCCGCACGCTGCAAGTGAGAACGCGAGCGCCCCTGCGACCACTGCGGCCAGCAGGCCGGTCAGTTTGCTTTTCTTCATTGTTTTCTCCTGTTATTTTTGGATGTTAATTATCAAATTTCAATGAAACGAGACGCCGAACGGCTTCACCGTTCTCTCCCTACCACGTCTATGCCGCGGTTCCAGCACAATGAGCCGATTCCGCAGCCTTCACCACCTTTTCATGATGCCTGCGGATACCAAAAACAACGAACAATCCGATAATCACCACAGCCGCGATGACCTGCGCGACGATGGTTTCGGTATACGGATACAGTCCCAGCCATTCATTGGTCGGCATGCTCGCCAGATAGGTTCCGCCAATCGCATCGCCTTCGATGAGCGAGTGCACGCCGCCACCGGCAAACGTGACAGCTAAAACCGCGAGCAATGCCGAGGTGATAAGGAAGAACGGATGAAGCGGGATATGCACGGAAGTGAAGCGGATCAGCACAAAGACAAGGACCAGCACAACCGCAGCCGCCAACCCACCTATCCACATGCCCCTCGAATCTTTCGTCATCGAGTAAACGCTCTGATAGAACATCACCGTCTCGGCACCCTCGCGGAACACAGCCAGGAAACTCAACATGGCAAGGGAGACAACACCTGCAAACGTCAGCGAATCCGCTGCGGTCACGCCCGAAACGGCCTTTTTCGTCTTGTTGCCGATATAGCTTTGCCACGCTTCGACATCGGATTTCGAGAGCATCCAGTCGCTGGTGTAGATGAGCATGCACATCGCGATCAACGCGACCACGCCCTCCATGATCTCCTGCTGTGGCCCGTTGCCATTGAAGAAGACCGCGAAGAGCACCGCCATCAGCCCCGAGCCGATCAGCCCGACGACCACGCCGAGATAAATCCAACGCACGAGTTTCTTGTTGTCGCTTTTGAGCATGTAGGCGATGATGGCCGCGACCACGAGCAACGCCTCAAGCCCCTCGCGCACCAGAATCAGGAACGATTGGCCGATGGAGCTTGTGGCGAATTTCGTGGCGCCATTGACCTGGTCCTCGGCTCCGCCATCGAGTTTTTTGGCGTCGACGTTGAGGTTGGCCTTGAGCTCGTCTGCCTGTTTCTTGATGCCGGCGGGCGCATCCCCGCGCACCATGGCCTTGCGCAGCTCCTTGAAACAGCTTTCCATATACGAGACACGCGAACCGGAAATCGCGTTCATCACGTTCTTCTCGAAGCCCAGCTTTTCGTAGTACTGGTAATAGGCCTCATTGACCTTGTCGGCGCCTTTTTCACCGTCACCGGCTTTCGCCGCGGCGACGCCCTGATCGATGACCTTACCCATTTGCCCGGCGACCTCAAGCCAGGTGCGGTTCCCCTTGCCGTAGAACTTGGTCTTCTTGTTCTTCTGCAGCACCTTGCGCTGCTCCTTGACCGTCTTCTCAATCTGGGCTGCGTACGCCTTGGGCTTGGCGAGATTCGGGCTGGCATCGAGCTGCGTTGCAGCGCTGTCAAGTTCGTTGGAAAGCGCGGCAACCTGAGAGTTCAGATCAGCACCATGCCCATCGCTATACGTCAGTTGCTGCACGGACTGGAACTGGTTCATCTCGCTCTGCTGACGGTCGGCGCCAAGAGTTTCCTGCACAGCCCTGCTGAAATTGGAAGCCGTGTACCTGGCCGAAACCGCGCTCATCTGCGAGGCGGCCGTGGCCCTGTCCCCCGAAGCATAGGTGCCGTTGACCTGCGCAAGCCCGCTACCCAAATCCTTGGCCACCCCGGTCCAGGTGTCATCTTCCGCTGTAACGGTATCCGCCGAAGCCCGTACCGAATAACCTTGATTTACCTCATTCATGCCGGCCTGGACACCATTAGTTTTTGCTGCCGGGCCATAAGATAGCGTTTGCACACCAGGCAGTACTCCATCATTAACATACGCACGCCCGTCAGTTATTTGCCCGCTTTGCGATAGTTGATTCGTCTTAGACTGATTGACTGATTCATACGAAACGTTTTCGTTTACTACGTCCGAAGATTCTTGGTTCGCTGCGATTGCAGGACCCTGCGGCACCAGCAACGACGCGATCATCGCCACTACCGCCAACAGTGGCAACAATGCCACAAGTTTGGTCAGCCTCGTCTTCGCACGCATTGGCGCTCCGCTTCACTCTATTCCGCGACAGTCTTGTGCCGTGGTGTCTTAAAACAGGGTAAAGGAAAACAACAAAGAAAAAAAGACTTGTTTTTTAAATTTTTTTATGGTATAAACTTCAGAATTTCAACCTTTTGCAATATTTTATCCAATTTATAATCTCAATTCATGTGTCAGCACGAATGAAAATATCGCTACCAATAGGCTAAAATTCAGTCTCCGTTTTGCGTATTTTTTAATTTCCCGGAAACGTCGATTCACTTTCTTACAGGAACCAGAATTTAACCTTTTGCAGAGTCGAAAGCCACACCTGCTTCCAGCTCCTTTCCAATCAAAACATGACATTCTTATATGCCCTGCACTTAGAGCCCTGTTAAATCAAAAATATAACGGTTAGATTTATGGAAGGGCCAGATTGCCACGATAGCAAACGCGATATTTTATTTAGCTGACGCTTAAATTAAGATTTGAGTTACCTTCCAATGCTGACAGTGATGGGAGATGACGATGACACATATCAGCGACGAGATGATCGATCCCGAACTGCGAAGCACAGGGAGGGTAATTCGGCGAATTTTGCCATACTTCACTCCTTCATCTATCCGTTGGGCGAATCGAGCAACGCGTCTGCTGAATGGCGTCAACTACACCCATTTACATTATGGACAGCGGTATTTGCGTAGACCCGACGGCACCAATCTTCGTATCTGTATCTACCGGCCAAAGACAGACTCTGCACACAAAGCTGCCAATGCAGATTCATCTTCTGCTCCAACTCCCGGTATCCTTTGGATACATGGAGGTGGATTCGCCCTCGAGTCCCCTGAACTTGAAGCCTTTTATTTTGAAAAAATAGTGGACGCCACTAATGCCGTTCTCGTGGCTCCCGATTACCGCAAATCCACCGAAGCACCGTATCCTGCGGCTCTTGAGGATTGCTATTGGACACTGCTATGGCTGAAAGACCACGCCGAGCAGCTGGGTGTACGCCCAGACCAGTTGATTGTCGCAGGGGCCAGCGCAGGCGGCAATCTTACGGCTGCGGTCAGTCTCTTGGCACGGGACCGGAAAGACGTGAATATCGCGTTCCAGGTGCCGATCTGCCCAATGCTGGACGACCGGGAAACTCCGAGCTCAAGCGACAACGATGCTCCTGTCTGGAACACCGCTTCAAACCGCTTATGCTGGAATATGTATCTAGGAAATCGAAGAGTCACTGGCAACGTACCAGCGTATGCTGCCCCTGCCAGGGCTCGAGATTTAAACGGGCTTCCTCCGACATTGAGCTATGTGGGCGATATCGAATCATTCCACGATGAAACGGTCACCTATATGAATCGCCTCTCCGCAGCCGGCGTTGAGACGAGATTCCGCGTCTTCCCCGGCGCTTTCCATGTCTTCGACGCGTTGGTGCCCCATGCCCAGGTCTCAAAAGATGCCACGAGTTTTCTATTGGATGGCTTCCGGTACGGGATCGGGCACTACTTTGCTGCTCAGCATTGAGATTGCAGTTTTGAAAAGAATATAAGACTCAATACCGTCTTTCGTCATCATATTTCGAGGATGTCGTGCGTGTGTCCCGGGTGTGGGCGGTTGGTGTGGCCCGGGCGGGGCCGGGCATGCGAAAGGCCCCGCGGGAGCTGGTGCTCAACCGCGGGGCCTTCGTTACGTGTGGTGCGGCGGCGGGCTACTCTCCCACACCCTGTCGGGTGCAGTACCATCGCCGTGCCAGGCCTTAGCTTCCGGGTTCGGAATGGGACCGGGCGTCTCCCCTGGGCTATGGCCGCCGCAAATCTTATGTTGTGCGCAACCCGGGGGTTGCGGGATGTGGCGGCTCGGGAACCGGAAAGCGGACGCGTATCGGATGCAAATCGAGTTGTGCCATCCAAGCGCTAGTGCTGCCTGGAGTCAATCGCAGGGGATGCCCTCACGTCCCCAACGAATGGGGAGTGTGATTGCCTTTCGGCCGTTAGTACCGGTCGGCTCCGCCCCTCGCGGGGCTTCCACGTCCGGCCTATCAACCAGGTGTTCTCGCCTGGGGCCTACAAGGGGTCAAAGCCCCTAAGGAATACTGATCTCGGAGCAGGCTTCCCGCTTAGATGCTTTCAGCGGTTATCCCTTCCGAACGTAGCCAACCGGCCGTGCCGCTGGCGCGACAACCGGCATACCAGAGGTTCGTCCACCCAGGTCCTCTCGTACTATGGGCAGGTCTCCTCAATATTCCAACGAGCGCAGAGGATAGAGACCAAACTGTCTCACGACGTTCTGAACCCAGCTCGCGTGCCGCTTTAATCGGCGAACGGCCGAACCCTTGGGACCTGCTACAGCCCCAGGATGCGACGAGCCGACATCGAGGTGCCAAACCATCCCGTCGATATGGACTCTTGGGAATGATCAGCCTGTTATCCCCGGGGTACCTTTTATCCGTTGAGCGATGCCGCGCCCGTGCGCCGGCACCGGATCACTATCTCCGACTTTCGTCCCTGCTCGACCCGTCAGTCTCACAGTCAAGCCCGCTTGTGCGATTGCACTCGACACCCGATTGCCAACCGGGCTGAGCGAACCTTTGAGCGCCTCCGTTATCCTTTGGGAGGCAACCGCCCCAGTTAAACTACCCGCCAGGCACTGTCCCTGACGCGGATCACGCGTCGAGGTTAGACATCAAATGGAGACAGAGCGGTATTTCACCTTGCGGCTCCACGATGGCTGGCGCCACCGCTTCGAAGCCTCCCGCCTATGCTACACAGTTTCCACCTAATGACAATACCAAGGTATAGTAAAGGTCCCGGGGTCTTTTCGTCCTTCTGCGCTTAACGAGCATCTTTACTCGTACTGCAATTTCGCCGAGCTCCTGGTCGAGACAGTGGGGAAGTCGTTACGCCATTCGTGCAGGTCGGAACTTACCCGACAAGGAATTTCGCTACCTTAGGATGGTTATAGTTACCACCGCCGTTTACCGGGGCTTGAATTCACCGCTGCCCCCTCACGAGGAGGGATGACGGATCCTCTTAACCTTCCGGCACCGGGCAGGCGTCAGTGCATATACAGCGGCTTGCGCCTTCGCATGCACCTGTGTTTTTGGTAAACAGTCGCTACCCCCTGGTCTGTGCCACCCCCCCGGGGCTCCGGGCGCGAAGCCCTTCACCCCAGGGGGTCTCCCTTATACCGAAGGCACGGGAGTAATTTGCCGAGTTCCTTGACCAGGATTCGCTCGATCGCTTTGGTATTCTCTACCTGACCACCTGTGTCGGTTTGCGGTACGGGCGCCGCAGCACCTCGCGCCGAAGCTTTTCTCGGCAACGGAAACCACCGGGTTCGGCCCCAACGGGCCCCACCATCGCGCCTCACCCTCAATGCGCCCCGGATTTGCCTGGGGTGCGGGCTGCACGCTTGGCCACGGACTACCACCGCCGCGGCCGGCTCTTCCATTGCGTCACTCCTGCGCTGGCCTACCGGAAGGTCTGTCCCAACCACCAAGCATCAGCCACCCCGAAGGGAGGCATCCGCAAGGCGGGAGGTTAGTACCCGACTTTCGGCCCGGACGGTCCTGCGCCGGTACGGGAATATCGACCCGTTCGTCCATTCGACTACGCCTGTCGGCCTCGCCTTAGGACCCGACTCACCCGGGGACGATGAACGTGGCCCCGGAACCCTTGGTCATCCAGCGGACGGGATCCTCACCCGTCTCTCGCTACTCATGTCTGCATTCTCGCTCCCGCACGGTCCACGGCTCGCTTACGCGGCCGCTTCACCCCGTACGGGACGCTCTCCTACCCAGCAGCAAAAGCTGCTGCCGCGTCTTCGGTGGCGTGCTTGAGCCCCGCTACATTGTCGGCGCGGAACCACTAGACCAGTGAGCTGTTACGCACTCTTTCAAGGGTGGCTGCTTCTGAGCCAACCTCCTGGCTGTCTATGCGACTCCACATCCTTTCCCACTTAGCACGCGCTTCGGGACCTTAGACGACGATCTGGGCTGTTTCCCTTTCGACGACGGAGCTTATCCCCCGCCGACTCACTGCCGCGCTCCACCGCCACGGGTATTCGGAGTTTGGTTGCCGTCGGTACGCGATACGCGCCCTCAGGCATCCAGTAGCTCTACCCCCCGGGCGAACCACGCGACGCTGCACCTAAATGCATTTCGGAGAGAACCAGCTATCACGGAATTTGATTGGCCTTTCACCCCTAGCCCCAAGTCATCCCCCCAGTTTTCAACCTAGGTGGGTCCGGTCCTCCACGCGGTCTTACCCGCGCTTCAACCTGCTCAGGGCTAGATCATCCCGCTTCGGGTCCAGGACAGGCGACTCAAACGCCTTTTGAGACTCGCCTTCGCTACGGCTCCCCCACGACGGGTTAGCCTCGCCACCTGCCACTGACTCGCAGACTCATTTTTCGATAGGCACGCCGTCACCCCACAAGGGGGCCCCGACGGTTCGTAGGCGCACGGTTTCAGAAACTGTTTCATTCCCCTCCCGGGGTGCTTTTCACCTTTCCCTCACGGTACTCGTTCGCTATCGGTCAGACAGTCATATCTAGGCTTACCCCACGGTCCGGGCGGATTCACACGGGATTCCACGAGTCCCGTGCTACTTGGGAACCTGGATCGGAAGGCAGCGCGCGACCGGCTACGGGGCCATCACCCTCTACGGCCGGGAATTCAATCCCGTTCGCCTAGCACGCCGCTTTATGACTTCCGCCGGGCGCTCCAGCGCCCGGGCACCAGGCCCCACAACACCCGCCGCGCAACGCCTGGAGGCTATCACACGCGGCCGGTTTGGCCTGATCCGCTTTCGCTCGCCACTACTCACGGAATATCCTTTCCTGCAGGTACTGAGATGTTTCACTTCCCTGCGTACCCCCCGCTCGAAAGCGGTGCCGGCCCATACGGCCGGCGGGTCCCCCCATTCGGAAATCCTCGGATCAAAGCCCTGTCGGCGGCTCCCCGAGGCCTATCGCGGCCCCACACGTCCTTCATCGGTACTGTCTGCCAAGGCATCCACCATACGCCCTTGCCAGCAACACACACCCACACAAGGAATGCATGCCGCAAGGACCTTCTGCGAAAAACTCTGGACAACACATCATCACACTATGAATGATCACAAAACGATCGACCAAATCCCCAATCCAAAAGAATCGGAGACCGGTCTGAAAAAATTGCATCTAACAAAGCAAGAATCATATCTTGCTCGCGTCCACTATCCAGTTCTCAAGCCACCACGCGCATCCGGATCAGGCGCCCCGTCCGGGGCCGCCGTCAGCGGAAGGCATCGAATCGCACCGACCAGAGGTCGGGGTGGCGATCCGGGAGCCCAAAAGCATGCCCACACCACTGATGCATTGTAAAGTTGTCATCCTTGATCTTTTCCACACCAGCAGGACACGGACCGGGAACATCCCGGACGCGTCCGACACCGGCCACCAGACAGTGGCCTGAATTCTCCGTAGAAAGGAGGTGATCCAGCCGCACCTTCCGGTACGGCTACCTTGTTACGACTTAGTCCCAATCACGAGCCTCACCTTAGACGGCTCCGCCCACAAGGGTTCGGACACCGGCTTCGGGTGCTGCCCACTTTCATGACTTGACGGGCGGTGTGTACAAGGCCGGGAACGCATTCACCGCGGCGTTGCTGATCCGCGATTACTAGCGACTCCGCCTTCATGGAGTCGGGTTGCAGACTCCAATCCGAACTGAGACCGGTTTTCAGGGATCCGCTCCGCGTCGCCGCGTCGCATCCCGTTGTACCGGCCATTGTAGCATGCGTGAAGCCCTGGACGTAAGGGGCATGATGATCTGACGTCATCCCCACCTTCCTCCGAGTTGACCCCGGCGGTCCCTTGTGAGTTCCCGGCATGACCCGCTGGCAACACAAGGCGAGGGTTGCGCTCGTTGCGGGACTTAACCCAACATCTCACGACACGAGCTGACGACGACCATGCACCACCTGTGAACCGGCCCCGAAGGGAGGCGACATCTCTGCCGCTGTCCGGAACATGTCAAGCCCAGGTAAGGTTCTTCGCGTTGCATCGAATTAATCCGCATGCTCCGCCGCTTGTGCGGGCCCCCGTCAATTTCTTTGAGTTTTAGCCTTGCGGCCGTACTCCCCAGGCGGGATGCTTAACGCGTTAGCTCCGACGCGGAACCCGTGGAATGGGTCCCACATCCAGCATCCACCGTTTACGGCGTGGACTACCAGGGTATCTAATCCTGTTCGCTCCCCACGCTTTCGCTCCTCAGCGTCAGTAACAGCCCAGAGACCTGCCTTCGCCATTGGTGTTCTTCCCGATATCTACACATTCCACCGTTACACCGGGAATTCCAGTCTCCCCTACTGCACTCAAGCCCGCCCGTATCCGGCGCAGACCCATCGTTAAGCGATGGGCTTTCACACCAGACGCGACGAACCGCCTACGAGCTCTTTACGCCCAATAAATCCGGATAACGCTTGCGCCCTACGTATTACCGCGGCTGCTGGCACGTAGTTAGCCGGCGCTTATTCGAAGGGTACACTCACTCTCGCTTGCTCCCCAACAAAAGCGGTTTACAACCCGAAGGCCTTCATCCCGCACGCGGCGTCGCTGCATCAGGGTTCCCCCCCATTGTGCAATATTCCCCACTGCTGCCTCCCGTAGGAGTCTGGGCCGTATCTCAGTCCCAATGAGGCCGGTCGCCCTCTCAGGCCGGCTACCCGTCAAAGCCTTGGTGGGCCGTTGCCCCGCCAACAAGCTGATAGGACGCGACCCCATCCCATGTCGGTAACCCTTTCCCGCGATCACATGCGATCACGCGGAACACCCGGCATTACCACCCGTTTCCAGGAGCTATTCCGGAACATGGGGCAGGTTGGTCACGCATTACTCTCCCGTTCGCCACTCTCACCGAAGTGCAAGCACTCCGGATCCCGTTCGACTTGCATGTGTTAAGCACGCCGCCAGCGTTCATCCTGAGCCAGAATCGAACCCTCCACAAAAAACATGAAAGGCCGAGAAAATCGGCTCCATACAAAATAATTGACGGAACCATCCCATAAGGGGGGATGGTCCACACTAAAAACCCCGACACCCTTCAAAACCCCTCGGCTACCCGGCAGAACCGGGCGGGCATCGGACTGGCAATCAAAAAAAGCTTTACATATAAAAAGTAGTACAGACACACTCTTGAGTTCTCAAACCACCACCACACCAACAACTTCAACTAATCTCAGGGATTTGTTGTCGCCATCAGGCAGCAAGTAGATAACTTACACTAGGTTGCCCCCACACGCAAGTCCTGTTCGAATAACAACCCCAGATTCCTTGAAACAACGGCGTTTCAACGGCGTGTCGGAATTCATGATCGATCATCCCCAACAACCGTACATTCATTTATCGAGTTCTTGGAAAAATTATTTTATTGGTTTTCTCGCGTTGCCGCCGTTCCTGGCTATCGACACTAATCGTCAATGGACGGATACGGCGGCACTACTTCAATTCAAAATGATCGGAGAAGACAACATGCGAAATATTAAACCCTGGAGTTTGCTGTCTTCTCATAGGTTGTCATCAGAAAGTGATCCAACCGCCGTCGACCGGCATAATCGCGCCGTTGACATAATCAGCTTCATCGGAAACCAAGAACAACGCCGCTTGTGCAATGGATTCCGCAGAACCGATATCGGGCATCAATCCCATACCGGTTTTCTGCCGTTCCATACCGAACTGGCTAACGCCCTTCATCGATTCGGTGATATTGGTTTTAATGCCACCTGGAGCGATGGCGTTGACGCGAATCCCTTCCTTCTCATACATGAACGCGGTGTTCTTGGTAAGTCCGACCACGGCATGTTTCGAGGCGGTGTATGCCGCACCGGCGCGCCCGCCGTTGGTGCCGCCGACCGAAGCGATGTTGAGGATCACGCCCTTCTTACGAGGCAGGAATTCATGAATCGCCTCACGCATGGAATACATGACGCTATCCACGTTGATCGCGAAAACCCGCTTCCACATCTCGTCGGTGACCTCGCCCACGGGGCTCATGTCGTCCATGACGCCTGCGTTGTTGACGACGATGTCGAAATGACCATATTCGGCCCGTGCGGCCTCGAACATAGCCTTGATGTCGTCCTCTTTGGAGACATCGGCGATGACTGTAATCATCTTGCCGCCGGCTTGTGCGACCTCCTTCTTCACCGATTCAAGACGGTCCGCGTTGATGTCAGTGCCTACGATGCTTGCGCCTTCCTCGGCGAACACGCGCGCCATCTGCGCGCCCATGCCGGATCCTGCGCCAGTAATCACAGCCACTTTGCCTGCTAAACGTCCACTCATAGATTTCCCCTTCTTTGAGAATCTTGCGGCCACTTGCCACGAGTAAAGCCATTATAACGAAATAAAATCAGAAGAAGCCTATCAGGAATAACGGCGTGAGAATAGCGTGATTGCGTTTCAACCGGATTAGCCGATAATGGACATTATGTTCCCTTAGGCTGGAAATTTGCAATGAGTATGCCCTATCATCATTACGAAGCGGTACAAGATTTGCGCCAATGCACAAAGTCAGAAAACTAAATTCAACAAAGATAAATTGAAACAAAAGCTGAGCTAGATAGTTCGACGAAACGAATGAAATTTCGGCCTGGGCCCTTCTCGAACCAACCTTAACTCAGTTCCTTATTCGTAATGGCTCCACGCAGCATATATCGTTACGGTCTTCGTGTCATCATTGATGGTCATAGACCACCCGATGCTGGCTATTGATCCGGCGGGAATACAATCCCCGGCTAGCAGGCTGCAGTTTTTCAAATGATTGGGTCGGCTGATACGGGTCAGATTTCAGATCTGCCACTACCTGCATGAATGATTGCTGGAGATGTGAACGCTTGAGTTTTTTAAGATCTGATTTGGCCGAGTTTTTGATGACAACGCGATAAGTCACAGCGTATCCCAATCAATATCATCGAAATCCGTGATTCCGCTATCGTCAGCACGGCGTTTTTCAGCTGTGGCGAGTGTGCCCGTGTTCTCCAGATACAAGGTTTCGATCATCGAATTCCAATCGGCACGATTGACGACTACGGCTTCCTCGTCCTTGTTGCCCCTTGCGGGAGAAATCACTACGGGTTTCCGCTGAACGTTGACATCCTTGAGAATCTGGTACAGGTTCTTCCTTGCTGCTGTCGGAGTATAAGTATCCATAATGTCCTACCTGCAATAAAGTCTTACCGTCATTAACGTACGTCATTCATGTACGCTCGATATTCAGTTTAGCATAATTGACACGGGATGGGGACGATTGGGTTGATTGTGGACTGATTAAGCCCGCAGGCCGAGTATCCTTCCTACCGCATCGGGGTTGGTGCGCGGTTTCCTTGAGCACGCCTTTGAGACGGGTCTGGAGCCTCCCCGTGCCCCCGTTGCATTGCTAGAGCAGATGATCAAAACGTCGAAAAAGAGGATTGTGTGGGATGCAAGGTCGAAGTTCCACAATCTTACATAGTGTACCTTCGCACGCCAGCGAGTTGAAGACTACTGTCGGCAGTGGTGTTCGGGCGTAGGAAGGGACGGGGAGGCCGGCGATAAACTGGCCTCCCCGAAAAGATCCAAGCCCCGGGTATGGGAAGGACCCCGTAAGGGCTGTGTGGCCTGTCCGTGTGTCCGGGGTTGGTGCGCGGTTTCCTTGGATCACGCCATTGAGACGGGCCTGGAGCCTCCCCGTGCCCAGAATTCCTGTTTGGTCGAGTTCGGATGCGTGATTGGGGACTTCCTCGCCGCTCGGCATTGAGATTAACAGCGT